>DHLT01000210.1:23666-25510 GCA_002405405.1 Ignavibacteria bacterium UBA4661
GGTCAGCCGAGCAGTGTTCCTGACTTTTTTGTTTATCGTGATGAAGGCGATCAGGGCTTCATCGTAGAACTCAATGATACCCGTATGCCTGCCATCAAAATCAATGAAGCATATCAAAGAATGCGTGATGAATTAAAATCGAAAAAGCGTAACGAAATGAATGAAGAGACAAAGAAAACTCGTGGATTTTTGAAAGAGCGTGCAGACAATGCGAAAGTCATTATGCAAGCACTCCAAGAACGCAGAAAAACCATGATTAAAGTTATGACAGCGATTGTCAAGCACCAAGAAACCTACTTCGCTCAAGGTATTACCGGCATGAAACCTTTGATTTATAAAACAATTGCCGAAGATACCGGTCTGGATATCTCAACCGTTTGTCGTGTTGTGAATGGCAAATACACTGAAACTGAATTCGGTATCATGGAATTGCGTGGTTTCTTCAGCGAGAGTATCACCGGCGATGATGGCGAGGAAATTTCAACAGCACGCATCAAAGAAGCTCTCAACCAAATGATTAGCAAAGAACCCAAAAACAAACCATTGAGCGATCAAAAATTAACGAAAGAACTCAATAAAGCCGGCTTTAATGTCGCTCGGCGTACTGTTGCTAAATATCGTGAACAGTTGAATATTCCTGTGGCACGACTACGCAAAGATTATGTCACAACAACACTGCCAACGCATTCGCCCACGGCAATTGCTGCTCTTTTACTTGTAGTACTTGTACAGTTTCTTGCAAGCATCGCTACATACGCACAAGCTATTCGTTATCGCGATGAGGTATTTTCATCGGTTACTCGAACTAATTCCGTCGAGTATGGCTCAGCGGTGAATGTACAAGGACAAACGCAAATACTTCGTATGAATATTTATCAGCCAACAGGAGACATTACAACACAGCGTCCGGCAATGGTTCTGATTCATGGCGGTGGATTTACTGCGGGCAACAGAGATGATCCATGGATTGATTCGCTCTGTCGTCGTTTTGCACGACGTGGTTATGTCTGTGCTTCGATTGATTATCGCTTGGGTGTTGGCACAAGTACTCTTGATTATCTTTCCGAACAGCAATGGAGCCACACAATTATTCGTGCTGTACAAGACGCAAAAGCAGCAGTCCGATTCTTCCGGAGAAATGCCTCAACATATCGCATTGACACATCACGTATTGTCCTCGGCGGCAGTTCTGCCGGAGCAATTACGGCAATTCAATCAGCATATATGGATGAATCAGAAGTTCCACCCCAAGCCAATCGTGCAGTTACCGGTCCACTCGAAGGCACGAGCGGTAATCCGGGATTTTCTTCGGCTGTACGAGCAGTAGTGAATTGTTGGGGTGCTCTTCTTGATACGACATGGATTCAACGCGGCAATGCTCCTATCGTCAGTGTGCATTGCACAACTGATAATGTTGTGCCTTTTGATGTAGGTTTTTTTGGCACCAGTGTCGGTGGTATCAATGTATCAACACCATTTCGACTCAATGGCAGTAATGCCGTGCTACGTGCAGCACAACGTGTTAATGTACCTGCACAATTATATGCTGTTCCACAAATTTGTCATGGTTTGAATGAACAAGCACAGTCCTCGCAAGTACAAACAGCAGTTACAACAATAGCCAATTTCATGTACTCGCAACTCTATGTTGCTTCTTCGGTTAGTCCATCTACTGTTATCACTCGTGCACTGCGTGTTGCACCCAATCCTCTGACCTCAAGTGATACTCGCTGTACAATTTTACTCCCTCAAGCAATACAAGGCAACTACACAGCGGAACTCTATACGCTTCAAGGAGTACGGGTCATGGAGCAGAACATATCGTTGAATGGTGCCGAAGCAAC
>DHLT01000210.1:25625-28990 GCA_002405405.1 Ignavibacteria bacterium UBA4661
CGTTGAATGGTGCCGAAGCAACCATCACCTTTGGTGAGCGTGATCGCTCATTATTGGCAAGTGGTACCTACTATCTCCGCTTGGTTGGTACAACTCACAGCATTGCTACCACTATTTCTATTCTCCAATGAAACAACGGACGAGAATATGGCTGATAGCAGGATTGTGTTCTATAACAGTAGCAATATCAAGTTGCCGACCCAATGAAGCGCAACAAAAACGATTTATGACAACCTATACAGAGGTTATGATTGCTCGCGAAATGGAACAAAACACCACGCAAGCGACCATTGCCGTACGAGCAATTCTCCAACGAGCAGGCTATACCGAAGAGTCCTTTCGTGCAGAATTTGAGAACTATGCAAAGTCACCGGAAACGTTCCGCGCCATCCTGGATAGTGCTCGTCTTCGCGCTCGTACCATGGCAGACTCTCTTCATCGCGTTGCAGACTCTTTACAACGTGTTGCCGACTCTGTGAACATCAAGCGTGATTCGTCAGCTCGTTAAGAAAAAGGATGCCTGCTAGCCCTCGATGACCGTACCAATTTTATGTCCATCAATGCCGGACAAGAGTGACTGCGCAGTAATAATGATGATCTCTTCTTCTACGAAGTTTGTCACTTGTAAATGTTCTTGTGGTACACATAGAAATAGCCCTCTGTGAATTTGCTGATTCAATAAAGACTGTACTCCATGTTGCGTTGGAGAAAAAAAAATTCTCTGTTTACTTGTGAAAAATAAAAGTGTTACCACTACTACATGCACAAGTACGAGATAAGCAACCCCCTCAATTATCATTGATACGAACATTGTCATTCCCCCCTCTATCAAAGTAAAAAAACAAAGAGCCACACACTCCATCGACGTGGTGCATGGCTCTTCTCAACTATTCGGTGTATCAAAAGAGAACTTCTTTTTTTCGGTCTTAATGTGAACTCAACTGCGGATGATGAACACCATTACTATTACGTTGTCCATTCTTTGCTATTGCCTGATATGTACCATTACGCCCATTACGATGAGCATGACCATGTGCTCCAACGCCAACATTACTGAACTGTGATAGTAATTCATTCAAACCTTGCGCTACATTGACCAATTCACCCGATAAGCGTGCAACATTTTGCACTGAACGCGAGTTTTCTTGCGATGCTGCATTCATACCATCAATGTTGCGAGCAATTTCTTCAGCGGCGGCGGCTTGCTGAGATGATGCCGCGGCAATTGTGTTCACAATCATTTGTACTTCTCGACTACCGGCCAGAATACCTTTTACGCTAGTTTCTGCTTGCTTAGCAAGTTCTGTACCTTCTTTTACTTCAATCGACCCGTGCTCCATATATTCTACTGCTTTGCCGGTATCTTGCTGAATTTGGCGAATCTTTGTTGAGATTTGCTTTGTTGCATTAGCCGTACGTTCTGCAAGTTTGCGAACCTCGTCGGCAACGACTGCAAAACCGCGTCCTTGCTCCCCGGCACGCGCTGCTTCAATTGCTGCATTCAATGCCAGCAAATTCGTTTGTTCAGCGATCTCTTCAATCACCTGTGTAATCTCACCAATCATCGCACTCGATTCGCCGAGGCGTTGTACGGCATCGGCAGATGAAGCAACAATACTAGCAATATTTTCCATTTTCGCGAGAGCTTCAATAAGTCTTCGTCCACCCTCATTAACAGTTGCATCATTGGCAGCGACAGTTTTTTGAGCTTGCGAAGCATTGTTGGCATTTTCAGTAATGGTCTGTGCCATTTCTTCCATCGCCGCGGCAATATCTGCTACTTGCGCCGATTGCTCTTCAACTGTTGCCGCGATACTATGTGTCATTTCGCCAATTTCACTAACACCGCCGACGGTTTTATTTGATGCCGTTTGTACTCGTTGCACCAACTGATTCATTTTACTAACCGTTTGATTAAAACCCTCGAAGAGCTTAGCAATTTCATCATCACTGGTTGTGGCGAGATGCACCGATAAATCGCCTTGAGCAAATTGATTCATCGATACAAGCATCGTATTCACGGACTCGTTCAAATATGTTGTACGAGCATTGGCTTCCGAGATCAGGGTGTTAATATTTTTCACCATCGTATTGAATGATCCCGTCAATAATCCAATCTCATCTGCGCTTGTAGCAGCGACGCTAATGTTAGTTTGACCACTGGCAACTTTCTTCGCCGCATTTTGTAGATCAACAATCGGACGAGTGATACTATTGGTAATACCCAATCCTAACACAATAATCAGAACTATGCTCCCGACAATCACTATCGATGTCGTGTGTGAGTAGGTGGAATGAGTTTCAATCGCTGCGGTAAAGGTTGCATTAGAGGCATCCTGTTTCTGTTTTGACAATTTTGCCATATTACTCCGTACGCTGTCACTCCGTTGAATACATTCGCTCAATGTTAAGGTAACGGCTTCATTTATTTGACCAGCACGAATCAGACCAACGATTTTTACTGCGACTTCTTCAAAATTTGCCAATGAAGCTTCGTACTCGGCAAATATTTTCTTACCCTCATCACTACGAATATCTGCTCTGTACGCCGCTCCTTCTTCTTTGAGTTTGGTCAGTTGCACGCCGATATCATCAAGCTTTTTCAGTCGTGTTGGTGCGTCTAATGCAATCACGGATTCACGCAAAGAAATACGTGCTCCTAAGAATGCATCTGTCATGACAGCAAGCCGATTGATTGAAGCCAAATCTTTTTTGGTTTGATGACTGGAATCCTCAAATACCTCATTCATCAGGTAATTGGCGTAAAAACTGACAATGCCAATACTGATACCACCAAACAAGACCACTGAGAGGATCTTGGTGCGAATCGAAAGATTACGAAACCACTGCATAGGTGCTCCTATAAAAAGGACGAAAAAAACCGATTAAGTAATGTTGATTGATAGTAGTAATAAGTGATGTGATAACACGAACGATTGAAAACTGTCGAACAGCCTGCTAAAGTTATGCAGGAAGATGAACTAGTATATGCCGCAGAATCATGGCTTGATGAACGGCTTAATATTCTTAATTCTTAATTCTTGTCTTCTATTGCCCTCTATTTCTTGGGGAGATTCGGTTCATGTCACAACAAATGACCGATTATCATACCAAGCCGCAAATACATTTTTTTCAGACAACTTTTATACCCCAAACATATACCAACAACTTAAACAAATATCAGCGAATTCCTACATTAATTTAGGGCAAAGTCCTACAGATTCCTACGTGATTTTTTCTATGATTTTCTTTGATTCTGCACAAAAAAACCATTTTTACCCCAAAATCAGTGCTCGTTCTTTCGCGGTACAAGTATGCAATTCCACTTGTTGCAAAGTACAAAGTTCACCGAGCATAAATTCTCC
>DHLT01000001.1:0-192 GCA_002405405.1 Ignavibacteria bacterium UBA4661
TTTTCGTGGTGTTGCAGTGCGTGGTGAAAACTTTCAGCTTCTCAACTTCTTCGATATTTCCAATACACAGTTGCTTTTCCCAAGCCGTATTTTCTCGCAACAACTATTGTATGCGCTCTTTTTCGATGCAAAATTGTCGTATAAAGATCAGCTCTTTGTGAATATCACTGGTCGCAATGACTGGTCATCAAC
>DHLT01000001.1:336-13021 GCA_002405405.1 Ignavibacteria bacterium UBA4661
CAATGACTGGTCATCAACACTGCCGGCGGCAAACCGTTCATTTTTCTATCCGGGTGTGAATGTCAGCTGGATCTTTACGGATATGTTCAAAGATGTCTTTGGTGAATGGTTCTCGCAAGGTAAACTCCGTGCTTCATGGGGGCAAGTGGGTAAAGACGCAGCGGCATATAGCTTAGGAACATTCTACACAACATCGAGTGCATTCCCAATTGGTGCCGTAGGTGGCTTTGTGCAGGCAACGGCATCGGGCGACCAAAATCTTCGTCCTGAATTGACAACATCAATAGAAGTCGGTGTAGATTGGAAGTTCTTCGATAATCGTTTGACGATTGATGCAACCTATTTTAATAATCGCATCAAAGATCAAATCGTATCCATCCCAACCAGTAATGCAACGGGTTTCTCCCGATTGATTGCGAACTCCGGTACTCTCGAAAATTCAGGTGTTGAGTTGCTTGTCAGTGGTACGCCAATTTCGACACCCGAATTCACGTGGGATATTTCGCTCAACTGGTCGAAAATTCAAGGTCGTGTCATTGCAATGCCCAATCTCATCAATGAGATTGTCTTCCAAACATTCTTGGGTGGTGTCGCAACAAACAAAATTGTAACAGGCGGTGCCGTTGGCGAAATGTATGGTTATGATTTCAATCGTGCTCCTGATGGTCAAGTGATTATCAATGCGAATGGTTTGCCAACAGTCAATCAAACACAGCAAGTCTTAGTGGGCAATGCATTACCGGATTGGACGGGCGGTATTTCTAACACTTTCCGCTACAATGGATTCTCTTTGTCGTTCTTGTTAGAGATTCGCCAAGGTGGTATGCTCATGGACATGGCAGAGCGCAATCGTTTCCGTAATGGTATTTCGGGATGGACAGAGCCACGTTATCAGAATATGGTGTGGAATGGTGTCATGCGTATGCCTGACGGCTCATTTGCACCGAACACAATTCCTGTTCAATGGACAGGTAATGGTGGCCGCGAGCGTGCTAATCCCAATATAGTGGACTTCATGTATCGCAATGATCCAGCAGTTGCTTTATCGTATCAATACAATCTCCAAGATGCATCATGGGTACGCCTACGCAATGTGCAGATCGGCTATGATTTCCCTCGTAAAATGCTTGAAGGCTCTGCATTTTCTAGTGTGCGCTTGACCTTGACCGGTAACAATGTATGGCTTTCGACACCATTCCGTGGTTTTGATCCCGAAAGTTTAGCATTCGGTTCGGGCTTGAATAGTTTTGGCTTTACGGGTCGGAATACACCGGCAGTACAGTCATACAGTTTCGGTGTTCAACTCGGATTCTAATCCCTGTCTAACTTTGATTTTATACACACTCATTATTCTCAATACTATGATACCAATGAGAAATACCATCAAACGCTTGGTGTTGGTATGCGGTACAGTAGCAGTAACCATGCTATCGGGGTGTAATCTTGACATCAATACCGACCCGACTGTTGTGTCGGAGGTAACACTCAATTTGATGCTTCCGCCTATTCAGCTTGGCATTGCCAATTCAACATATTCTATCGGTGCCGCCAGTGCACTTTATACGCAACACTATGCGAATGAGCGCCAAGGCGAAACAGATTCACATTTAGAGCAGGGTTTCGATGATGCTTGGCCCACATTGTACTTGACCGTGCTTCAAAATTCGGAGCAAATGATTAAACAAGCTGTGCGTGATAATGCACCGCATTATGCAGGTGCAGGCAAAATTTTGCAAGCAATGGCTCTTGGTTACGCTACAGACACATGGGAGAATATCCCTTGGTCGCAAGCACTGCAACGCGTTGGCGGTGTAACACCTGCGTATGATACGCAAGAGAGTATTTACAATGAAATCAATCGATTGCTGACGGAAGCCGTTACGGATTTGAATCAACCTGCATCACGCTTTACGATGGGTGCGGAAGATTTGATGTATCGTGGTAATCGTGCACAATGGATTCGTTTGGCACAGACTTTACGTGCACGCTATGCACTGCAACTCTCGGCTAAGGGTACAACAACAGCGGCAAATAATGCTCTGACTGCCCTCGGTGCGAATGGTGGTGGTTTGACTGCCAATACCGATGATTGCCAAGTATCTTATACAGGTGCACGTGTACTGAACCCCTTCTTAGCATTAGCAAATCAAACATTTACCACACGTGTCTTTACAACATTGGCGGGTAATTATTGGGTGTCACGTATGGCAAGTACCAATGATCCACGCTTGGCATTTATTATCAATGATAATGCTACAGGTCTTGGTTTGACAACACCTGTTGGTGCGGTAGCCGGCACAGGTGCAGGTCCGGCAGGAACGAGTAAAAATGCGTATATCTCGACACGGTCATGGTATGCAAGTAATCCGATGCAGATTTTGAATTTTACGGAAGCAAAATTCATTGAGGCAGAAGCACGCTTCCTAGCAAATGGTGGTACGGCAACATCGGTTGGTGGAGCTGCCGGTACAGCGGCATACCAAGCTTTTGTCGATGCTGTGCGCTCAAGCATGACGCGATTTGGTGTTGCAACAACCTCTGCTAATGCGTACATCGCGGCACTGCCGACAGCAGCAAACTTGCGCTTGTCGGATATCATGCTCGAAAAGTATGAGGCACTTTTTGTGCATCCGTCTGTATGGACGGATATGCGTCGCTACCAATATGCAACTAATGTATACCCGGGATTCTCCCTGCCTGTAAATCAAAATCCACAGGCAAACGGACAATTTCCTCAACGGGGTATTTATCCGGGAACAGAGCAGGCACGGAATGGTGCTAATGTTGGTGCAAATCTCAAAACCTTTATTACGCGCATGTGGCGCGATAGCCAATAAGTGCGGCTTCGTATGTTTTACCGATGTATTGTACAACTATGAAAAAGATCATATCATATTTTTCTGTTGCATGTGTAGCACTTATGAGTGCTATGATGATGGGCGGGTGTTACAAAGAAAACAATCCGCTCGATGGCTTGGTAACGATTGGCGGACCGATCCCGATTATTCGCCAATTTGGTGTGTTAAATTTGACACGATTCCCCGTGGCTGATACGATTATTACGACAATTCCTGAAGCTGCTTTAACGGGTGCGCCTTCAAATTATGTGAGAATAACTGCAGCAACGGTAGGAACAACATATCAGTTGGCAGTTGTATACTTTTCCTACGAAGCGGCACCAACGGAAGCACGAGTGTATGCTGTAATTGGTAATAATGGTGCGCGTCAGCAAGTCAGTTCAACACCTATTAGCGGTGTTACTGCTGGTTTAGACCGTCGTGCTATTCGCTTAAGCTATACAATCCCTGCCGGTGTGGCAGTTGGTACGCCGATCTATGTGTTTGCTAGTGTCCTGACAGCTAATGGCGAGGCATTAACCGGCAATGTTTTAGGTGTACCGACCGGTACAGCTCAACGCAATGGTCAGACAGTCTTGATAACGGTGAATAGATAATATCGTCACATAAGATCAATACTCATAAGCCCGATGGTATATACCGTCGGGCTTGTTTGTTGATAGGCTGTATGTGTATCTCTCTCTGTAAGCAATTATCGTGCATTCTTCACGCCACCGAGAGCGCACAGTAAAGTATATTCCTCCGGCGTCAGTGGCAGAACAGAGAGTCGTGATTGTTTGATGAGTGCGATATTCGCAAGGCGTGGCTCTGCTTTGATCATGGCAAGCGTAACAGGGGTGAGTGCCTGCACAGCGCAAATATCGACACAGACCCAATTGCCTTTGGCTTCTTCGGGTTCGACAGTGGGGTCGGGATAGGCAGTGCGCACGACTTCTGCTATGCCCATGACTGCCTTATCGATATTGCTGTGATAGCACAGCACTGCATCGCCACATCGCATGGCAAGCAGATTGTTGCGGGCTTGGTAGTTGCGCACACCATCCCAAAAAGTTTGTTTGTCGCGAAGCAAATCTGCAAAAGAATACACATCGGGTTCGGATTTCACTAACCAATAATTGCGAGCGGGTTTCAGATGTTTAGGCATAAGGAGACAAGATGGAACAAGAACAAGGAAGCGAGTAGCACGAAGCTAATAAACATGCGAGAGATTCCGAACAGTTCTTCATGGTGAATTTGTCAGCTCTGTTGTTGTTGTACAGCGGAAGAGTTATGATGTGTTTGTACTCGCCCCAAACGCATATTGCTATTAATAAACTACATTGAAACATCTTACTATGGTATGCGTGTAAGCAAATTGTAGTAAGTATGATGCCTTGTGTTGTACAACTCATTTTTTAACTATCGAGAGCAGAGTATGTATGAATACTAAAAGTATCTTGTTTGTTATACTAAGCCTGTGGTCAGTAGCAACGGTGTCTGCACAGAACACTCTTCCACGTGTGAAGAATCTATATGCCGATAGTTTAACAGTGGCTCTGGATGCAGTATCCCAAAAAAGCTTGATACCCGGGTTTGTGGTGGCAACCGCAAACGAGCACAAAATCACATACATAAAGGGTTTTGGTTTGGCAGACAAGAGACGCAATATCGCTTTTACACCTTTAACAGTCAATTGGATCGCATCAATTTCGAAAACATTTGTTGCCTTGTCTGTGATGAAATTAGTGGAGCAGAAAAAATTAGATTTGGACGAGCCGATTAATTCTATTCTTCCATATACGATAACCAATCCTTATTTCCCTGATAAACCTATTACCATTAGACATTTGGTAACACATACTTCCAGCATTATTGACGACGACTTGGTGGCGTTTAATAGCGGTCAAGCTGATCAATATCTTGAAGATGATAACAAAAAATATGACAGCTTGCCTGCCTACTTTCAACCCAATGTGCAGTATTACAGAATGGGCAAAAAAATAAGCTTGGATGAGTTTGTGAAGTATTACACTGTTAAAGGGCAAAAATGGTATAATGATAGCACAACATTTTCTAAAAAAGAACCCGGCACTTTTTTTCAGTATAGTAATCTAGGTGCAAATATTGTCGCACGTATTGTGGAGGTAAAATCAGGTATGTCTTTCCGGGATTTTACAAAGAAGTACATTTTCAAACCTTTAAAGATGGCAAATACCGCATGGAGCCATAAAGAAATCAAACCCACATTATTGACCAAGTGGTATATCCCGGACGATGACAAAGCACCCAAGGGAGTACTCGAAGCTCCACGATATTCTGTCGCAGGGTTTGCAAATGGAGGTCTTTATACGAATATCAGTGATTTGTCTCGCTATTTAATTGAGATGATAAAAGGGAGTAATGGCAAAGGTACATTACTCAGTAAACAAGCCTATACAATCTTGTTTCAAGCCCAACGCCCATCAAGTAATGAGCTTCACGAAAAGGATCAAATCGGTATTTTTTGGTTTGTGAGTTCTACCGGAGTGTTGAGTCATTTAGGGGGCAGTGATGGGGTGTATTCGTTCCTGTATTTCAATCCGGCAACAAAAAGTGGTGCAATAGGTTTTAGCAATATGCGGAACGATGATTTTGGACATGTGCATAGTGCTGTGAAAAAATATGAGCCGCATATCAATAAGCAAATGAAGTGAAGCATATCTATAGACTGCTTGCATAAGGTTATGCCACAACTGCCTTGTAGCCTCATGTGTACGGTGAAAACCTACTACGCTTATCTTCATCTTAAGGATTCAAGGGCGATAACAACTGTCAGAATTTCGATTAACAACTTTACTGAAACATTCTCTTTGTCTGTGCGTAAGCGAAATATAGCCCAAGACACTTCGTATTTATACTCATATTTTTCCTATATGGAGGTTGCTATGCAATCGCTTTTCCCTCTTTCGAATTCTCGCAACACACAACTCTTGCCATCCATCGTTTTGCGTTGGTATAGTGCTGTTGCACTCGTTCTTTTTCTCACATCGGTATCGCTCTTAGCAGGTTGTTCCACTAGTCGCGAGGCATGGTTTGCCAATGGTAACAATGGTAGTAGTGATGGTTGGGGTTGGTTTGGCGGCGATCGTATCAAAGGATCAGGTAAGGTGGTGGCACAAGTTCGCCAAGTGGATTCCTTTAATGGTATTCGTATCAAAGGTTCAGGTACCTTGTATGTCAAGCAAGGTAATACCCAAGAATTGAAAATCGAAACTGATGATAATGTGCAACAGTATATCGAAACCGAAATTCGTGGTGGTGTGCTGTATGTGGGCTTCAAGCGCGGTTCGTACAGCGATGTAACCTTGAAAATTTATGCAACGATGCCGAATATCACCGATTTGGGTATTTCCGGTTCGGGCGATATTCTGACGGAATCGATTGTTACGGAAAACTTGAAATGCTCTATCAGTGGCTCAGGGACAATTGAGTGCAAAGGCAAAGCAAAGAATCTTGAAGTCAGTATCTCCGGTTCGGGCGATATTAAAAACTTTGGCATCGAAGCAGAAAATGTTAGTGTAGCCATTTCCGGTTCGGGTGATGCTGATGTGTATGCTACAAAATCACTCGATGCGCGTGTCTCCGGTTCCGGCGATGTTCGCTATAAGGGCAATCCAACACAAGTGAAATCGAAAGTATCGGGCAGTGGTTCGGTGAATGCACGATAAGTGCATAGGAAAAAAAGAACAGGAACACGAGAAGATTAATCAAAACGACAAGAAGAGCAAGAGTTCATTATGACACTCTTGCTCTTTTTTTTGTTATGAGCTATAATACCCGTATTCGCCATGCGCGAAATTTGTAAATTAAAAACAGCCAACAAACACAATGCTTACCAAGCAGTATACGCGCGCATTGTCCTTAATATACCATTGTACAGTGATGGGTGTTCAACACACATTAGATCGAAAGCATCAGAAAGTATGTATGTATAGTTTGTTCAGTTCATGTTCTTAATTCCCATTTTTTTAAACTCAATTTTACAGGAGTGTTCATGAGACACCGTGTACTATGGGTGTGTATTGTACTGTGTGTTCTCTCGGCGCACGTATATGCACAAATGCGTTCGATTAGTGGCGTTGTATTGTCTTCAGAAGACAAGCGTGGCGTAGCGGGCGTGCGTGTTACCGTAAAAGGTAATGCAAAGCAAGGTACGATTACCGACCGTAATGGTGCGTACCGTTTGAATATTGATGCCAATGCAAAAGTGTTGGTGTTTTCGGCAGTCGGCTTGCAAACAGTCGAAGAGCAAATCGGCGATCGCATTAAGATTGATGTTGTCCTACGTACTGATGCCGCTAAAATGGGTGAGGTCGTTGTTACAGCATTGGGAGTAGAAAAGGACAAGCGCTCGGTGAATTATGCTATGCAAGAATTGAACTCGAAAGAGATCATGGAATCACAACAAACCAATGTGGTGAATTCCATGCAAGGGCGTATTGCCGGTGTGCAAATCACCAATGCCGGTGGTGCGCCGGGGGCAAGTTCCTCGATTATCATTCGCGGTGGAAACTCGGTCGACGGTAATAATGAGCCGCTCTTTATCATCGATGGTGTGCCATTGGATAATAGTACAACAACTGAAACCGGTGCCGGTACATCAGGGTTGAATGGTCAGCTTGCACGGTCGGTATCGAACTCGAATCGCGGTATTGATATTAACCCGGACGATATTGAAACCATTTCGGTATTGAAAGGTCCATCGGCGGCGGCTCTGTATGGTGTTCGCGCGGCAAATGGTGTTGTGTTGATTACGACAAAGCGTGGTGTAAAAGGAGTAACGAAAATCAACTTTACATCAACCATGAGTTATGATGTGGTCAATAAACTTCCCGAATTTCAATCTCTCTACAAGCAGGGTACAGGTGGTTTCTTTTCACCGCTTGTACGTAGCTCATGGGGTCCGCGATTTCAGCCGGGCGAAACAATTTATGATAATGTAGGAACATTCTTTAAGCCCGCAACAGCATTTGTGAACACATTGACGCTGTCCGGTGCTGATGATAAACTCAACTATTTCTTCTCGGCATCCGATACCCGCCAAAATGGTATTGTGCCAAATACCGCATGGAATCGTACGTCGATTCGTTTTAATGGCGGTGCAAAACTCAATGATAAATTAAGCATTCAAACCTCGATCAATTATATCAATTCCGGCGGTAATCGCGTCCTGCAAGGACCGGGTCTTTTTGGTGGTACAGGTGGTTTCTTCGTCAGTATGATCAACTGGCCTCGTAATGATAACATGGCAGACTGGCAAAATCCCGATGGCTCACGTCGCCGCTTGCTGACGAGTATTACGGCAGATATTGATAATCCCTACTTCTCTGTCAATAGAAATCTTCTTGGTGATGTGGTGAATCGTCTGGTGGCAAATGCTTCATTGAGCTATGATGTCGCAGAGTGGATGAATGTTCGTTATGTACTTGGTACTGACTTCTACAGCGAGCGTAACATCAGCACACGCGCACCGGGGTCATCATTGCCCGGCAGTCAAAATGGTTCGATGTCGCAGAGCAATAACTTTTTCCAAACACTGAATTCGCAATTGTTAGTCACATTCAAAAAGCAATTAACTGAAGATTTGAGTGTGAATCTCTTGCTTGGAAACTGGATCGAGAGCAATTACACAAATTCGTTTGATGCTTTCTCAACGAATTTTATCAATCCTGACTTTGTGAGCATTAATAATACCACACAAACAGAAATGCGTGTGGCAGAGCGGATTACCGAGCGACGTTTGATTGGTTTCTTTGGTGAACTCAGTTTGAATTATGCCAATAAGTTATATCTCTCCTTGCGTGGTCGCAATGACTGGTCATCAACACTGCCTGTAGAGAATCGTTCCTTCTTCTATCCATCGGTAGATGTCGGTTATATCTTTACGGAAGACTTCTTCAAAGACAGCGATATCCTGAACTATGGCAAACTGCGTTTCTCGCTTGCAATGGTGGGTAAAGATCCTCGTCCATATCGTACAACAACGAACTTGACACCGAATACCTTTATTGGTGGTGGTTTCCGCAATGACTTCTGGGTAGGTAATCCTACATTACGTTCAGAGCGAACAGAGTCTATCGAGATTGGTACAGAGTTACGTTTCTTTGATAATCGTTTGACGATTGATGGCGCTATATATCAGCAAAAAACATATAACCAGCTGACAGCACCGCGTGTATCACAAGCATCAGGTGGCATCTTTGCGTACCTGAATGGCGGTACCGTGCAGAATCAAGGTATCGAACTTGCGATTTCAGGTGTACCGATTCGTACCGAAAATTTCCGCTGGTCGGCAGGATTCAATTTTACCCGTAATATCAGCAAAGTTGTAGAATTGCCTGCGGTCTTATCCGAGTTAAATCAATCGGATGCATGGGTCATTGATGTAGCACGTGGATCAGCATTTCCGGGTGCACCTTTGCAAGCAATTTCTGTGAATGATTTCTTGCGCGACTCATTGGGTCGTGTTATTATCAATGCTAATGGTTATCCAAGTACAGCATCAAATGCTATTTGGTATTATGGTGGCAATCGTCAGCCCGATGCTATTATTGGTATCAATAATGAATTCCAATATGGTACGCGCGAAACAGGTCGCTTGACATTCTCCTTCTTGTGGGATATTCGTGTGGGCGGCAAAGTGCTGAATGGTACAGATTGGGCAATGACTCGTGCAGGCATGAGTATGCGAACAGTCGATCGCTACAAGCGCGTTGTTCTCGATGGTGTTGTACGTGATGCCTCCGGAAACTTTGTACCGAATACAACACCGGTGGAATTGACTGAGGGCTACTTTGTGAATATCTATGCAAGTAGTGGTCTCAACTTCGTGGAAGACGGCTCATGGGTACGCTTGCGTACACTTGCTCTCTCGTACAGTTTGCCGTCAAAATGGTTAGAGGATGCACCGGTTCGTTCAATTGATTTCACAATTACGGGTCGTAATCTTCTGCTCTTTACAAAATATACCGGTATGGATCCTGAAGTGTCGGCATCCGGTGCGGGTGTCAGTGGTGCCGGATCGAATGGTATGGATTTCGCGGGTGTACCGGCAACACGCGGTGTTACTTTCACCCTCAATGTTGGATTTTAAGGAGCTATCATCATGAAACAATCTCAAAATATATTTCAAACAATAGCACGGCGTGTTTTCATGCTGAGTGCTGTGTGTGCGATGAGTGTACTTGCATCGTGCTCGAAATTTCTCGACATCAATGATAATCCAAGTTTTCCAATTGATGCGGCTCCATCTGCTAAGTTGCCAAGCATTATTGCAAATGGTGTTCAGCAATATGCGTTTAGTGTAACGGTAACGGGGCACTATACACAAAACATTGCGGCACGTGCAGCAAATAATATCAATGATCAATTTTTGATCAGCCCATTGGCAAATCCATTTAACGATACGTACTTCCGTGCGGCAAGTAATATCCCCAGCATGATCGCAACAGCACAAGCAGAGGGATCGCCTCATTATGTCGGTGCAGGCAAAATCATGATGGCGTTGTTCTTAGGGCATCTTACAGACTTATATGGTAATATCCCGTATAGTGATGCTTTCAAGGGAGGATCGAATTTTACACCGGAGTATGACTCACAGGAACAGATTTACAACACGATTTTCCAGCTCTTGGACGAAGGGATTACCGAGCTGCGTAAACCGCAAGGCTTACGTCCACTAAGCGAGCGCGGTGCTGATGTGTTCTTTGGTGGCGATGCGGCTCGTTGGCGCAGATTAGCCTTCGCTTTGCGCGCACGTCATTTGAATCATTTGACAAAAAAATCAACCTATAACCCTGCGCAAGTGCTTGCGGCAGTTGATTCTGCTATGGCTTCAAGTGCTGATGATGCATTCTTACAGCATAATACTACGCAGGTAGCACAAACCAATTTTTGGGGTGATGCACGTGCTAATATGAATACCCGTTCCTTTGGTCGGCACTATGTGAATTATCTGAATGGTACCACACTAGGTGTGCGTGATCCGCGCTTTATTATCATTGCGCCTGATACCGCACGGACGCGCGGTATTGTCAATGGTAGTGCAGAGAACCCAACCTCTACGCTTGGTTCGGATTTTTATGGTCGTTGGGTTGGAACTGCTCTTCAAACACCGGTGAATTGGTATGCACGCCAAGACGGGATTCTCCCAATTTTTATGTTTTGGGAACTTGAGTTTATCGAAGCAGAGGCGTCATTCCGTGCGGGCAATACAGCACGTGCCTTTGCGGCATACCAAAATGGCATTCGTGCCCACATGACACGTTTGGGTGTGGCTACTGCTGACATCAATACGTACTTAGCAAGCCGTGCGTGTGCGCAGTCTGCCGCGGCGCTGACGCTGAAAAATATCATGGAGCAGAAATACATTGCGATGTTTATTCATCCCGAGCAATGGGTTGATATGCGCCGTATGGATTACAGCACCAATATCTACCCGGGCTTAACACAACCGGTCGGTGTTAATACGGAATTGCAAGGACAATGGATTCGTCGTCTGCTTCCCGGACAAATGGAGATATTATACAATATCAACAATGCGTATTCGGAACTCGGTCGTCTTTCCAATGCACAATGGATTTCCACACCGGTATGGTGGGATCGTCCGTAACTTTTTCTCTTCCATAGAATTTTCACAACATGATTATGAAAAAAATAGTATTAACGCTCTGTGTGTGCGGATTAGCACTGATGGCACTGGCATGCAAACCGGATCGCAGTTTGAATGTGGGCGTTGTGGATGGTGAATACTATCCAATTATCAATACAAACACATGGACACTTCCGACAACCATGGCAACCAATGCAACATTATCGTTGGAATTGCAGTATGCATCGTATGGCTCAATTCAGGCTATTAATGTGTACCAAACACTCAATCGTACGATTTCCGGTGTGGTCAATCGTGATACGTCTTTAGTGTTTACTACTCCCTATCGACCGGCATTCTCTGCGACAAAACAGTGCGACACCTTGGTGTACACATACACAGCACCGGCAGTGACACGTCCTGCGGGCACAACGGCAGTGAATTCTGCGCTGATCTTTGAAGTGGTCAATACCAATGGTTTGATTAAGCGTCGTGTAACGGCAAGCACCTTTACACGATAGTGATACCAAGTTTGTATAGACAACAAAAGAGTTCGTGGTTTATTGCTACGAACTCTTTTTTCTTTTTTCATGGGGTGCCGAGTTGAAAAATTTGGTTGCTCTCTTGTACTTCACTAACTTTCGATTCGTGCATCTCAAAAAAGCAAACATATCGTATTTCTCATCTTTTTTTCACCTATCTCTTGTGGAGTTTGTTTGTATGATAATGGCAACAAAGAACATGACACGCCGTGTGGCGCAGAGTGTATGTGCGCTTGTGCTGGCAGGTATGCTTGTTACAAGCTGTAATAATGCCCCGAAAATTGAACCGCCTAAAATCGGCGAGTTAGAAATGTATAGCGATGGTGCATTAAACTTTGGTTTAAAGTATCCTAAAGAGTGGGTAAAAAGTCCAATTGTTGGCAAGCAAGTACAAATTCTTTCTTCTTCGGACAGCAAACTTGCACGCCGTTTTGCATACTATGATGCAGACGGACCAACCGGTGCGCGTATCCGTGTTGCTGCCATTCCAACGGAAGGCAAACCACTCGATGAAATCATCGGTAGCGATAATGATGTTTTCGAGGCAAGTGTTTATTCTGCACCAACTGATGCTACGGTTAATGGTATTCCGGCAAAAAAATATACATATCAATTTGAATTGAATGATGGTATGTTCTTTGGCGAAAAGTATTTCGTACTAAAAGACTCTGCGTCCA
>DHLT01000001.1:13133-17510 GCA_002405405.1 Ignavibacteria bacterium UBA4661
GAAAAGTATTTCGTACAAAAAGACTCTGCGGTGGTAACCGTGATATCCTTTGAAACTTTTGGTGGCATTCATGATAAGTTGAAACCGAAGTTTGATGAGATGCTCACAACAACAGTTGCCGCGTATGAAAAACCAATTGCTCCACGCGAAGTAACACAAGAAAAAGCAGAGCCATTCAAACCGACAGAGAATTTTGTGGTATATAATGGCAAAGGGTTTACCATCAATGTACCGGATAACTTTGCCGGTCGTGATAAAGGTTCAAAAGGTCCGATTGAAGCATCAACAGAATTCAAAGGTGTAGGTGGTCCTGCGGATTGTACTATCCGCATTGATGTCATTGATGCATCAAAGCAGAAAAACCTCGATAAACTCACCAAAGAGAATAAGCCCGTCTTTGGTGCTGCGGCTGCAGCTGCGGCGGAGAAAAAAGTATCACTCTATGGTCAGCCCGCTGTTCAGTTTGAATACGATGTGGTTAAAGACATTCGCAGTCGGGTATACTTTGTTGTCAAAGGCGATAAGTTTTTCCGTGTGGTGCTGAACTGGTATCAACCCGAAAAAGATTTGTTTATGCCTGCTTTTGATAAAGCTTTACAGTCTTTGAAATTTCAGTAAAAATTGATTGCAATATCGATTGTAATGTTTGCCTTGTACAATGCCCGATACTTTTGTGTCGGGCATTTTTTTGCATTATGCGTTGGATCATTTTCTCGATATAAGAAGAATATGCTGTAGCTTATAGGTAAATTCAGTGCAGATGGCTCAAAAGAATGCGAACTATTTTGTAGTATTGCCTGATTGTATATAGGATCGTATCTATCATCAATACCCAATCACTCCTTCACCCAAATAATGCCTTTTACACACCAGATTGCACATCATCCATGTTGGACCTCAAAAAGTAATACGCATGTTATGCGTATGAGGTTGGTCGTGAAGTTTTGTCTTGCGATAGTTATAATGCACTGTAGTATGGGGCATCCATTCTTGTGGAGCCAGCTTAGTGATTTTAAGTTTGAGCGGATCAATTCCACGCATGGCTTAAGCAATGCATGGATTGTTGAAGCGATTGAAGATAAGCTGGGTTTTATTTGGTTAGGCACAGAAGACGGACTATTTCGGTTTGAAGGTAATGTCTGTAAGCAATTTGATCAAGGTACAAACGGTGGCATTTTACACGATAAATTTATCAATGACCTTGAGGTTAGTGCTGATGGATCATTGTGGATAGCAACACATCATGGGTTATATGTCCGTAACTCTGTTACAGGGGCATTGTCGTATTATGTGCAACATTCTGATCACCGTAATAATAATATCCTTATTAACAGTCTTGTTGCAGATAAAGCAGGGCGGATATTCTATGCAACACGTTTCGGGGTCTATGTCATTGATTCTCCCGGTGCCGTATCCCGACCACTGCCTTTGTACAGCCATGCAGAGGTTGTTGAGTCCCGATTAAAAACACTCATGATAGATAAATCGGGTAGTCTGTGGATTGGTTGTGAAAATGGTGTTATAGCGGTTGTTGATACTACATCAGGTATAATGGCGACAATGCAATATCCACTTTCCAAAGGTAATCGATTTTTTGCTAAAACACTATCACAAGACAAGCAGGGGAATATATGGATTGGTACCGGAGGCCATGGTGCATATGTGTATAATCCGGTACAGAAAAGATTCGTAATGTCTTTAACAGTCGAAAATAATGCTCTACAGAATAACATGATCAACCACATCTATGCCGCGTCCGATGGCAAAATGTGGTTAGCAACGCAGTATGGAGTCTATGCGTTTGATACGAATACGCAAAGTATTCTGCCCATGATGAGAATCGATAATGACATTACTACTCTCAGCAATAATGATGTCTTCCGCATCTTTGAGGATTCGCGAAAAACAATTTTTTTTGCGACGAGTGGTAGTGGTCTTTGTATTCTCGATAAAAATCCTGCTCGCATTGCAACATATCAAATTGGCAGCAATGGTCTTTCCAGCCATGTTGTGCGGGCAATTCTTGAAATACCCAATAATAAAGTCCTGATTGGTACACAAAAAGGGATTGATCTATTTGATCGTACGACATCCACGATCACTCCTTTGCAGCCGAAATTTGTTCGAGATATTGGTAAAAATGAGTACACAAAAAACTCGATTCGATCCTTTTTGCATGTTGATGCTCAACGCTATCTTGTTGCCACACATTACGGACTCTTTTTGCTTAATCTTCGGACGCAAGATTTTATACCGATCTTGCCGGATGTCTTTTACAATACGCCCGCAAAAATTATTTCAACCCTCTATCGTGATAAGCTTGGTACGATATGGGTTGCTACTGCCAGCGGCGTATTTCAACTGTCGAGTCGCCTACAATTGTTGCAGGAATTCTCGCCCCGCACCAATATGAAGGGGTTGCAGTCGGCACATGTTTTCAGTATTATGCAAGATAGTAAGGGAATCATGTGGTTTGCTACGCGTGAGGGTTTGCATGAGTATGATGTACTAACATCAACATTCACAGTACGGAAATACCAAGAAGTAAACAGTAAGACCCCTTCGTTTAATGAAATATGGTCGCTGGTTGAAGATAGCGATGGGGATATTTGGGCAGGAACGCATTCCGGTGGAATTTTAGTTTACAACAAGCAACGGCAAACTTTTCGGAAGATAACAACAAGAGACGGTTTGCCAAACGATGTCGTGTATAGTCTGTGTCGAGATACTGATTCAACGATATGGGTGGGAACAAATATTGGCATTGCACAGGTGTACAAAAAACATGATTCTCTTTCAGTTATACTCAAGATTACCGAAGACGAAGGACTCCATGGCAATGAATGTAATATCGGTGCTTTATATCTTGGTCATAATCAGCGACTGTATGTTGGTGGTATGAAGGGGATTTCAGAATTTTTCCCTCGGCATGTAAAGATAACAAACTCAGCACCGCCTGATGTCCGTATTATCGGTCTGAAGGTGTTTAATAATCAACTGCCAACAGATACACTGGTCGAAAACAAGAGCAGCGTCGTTATACCTTACTCGGATAACTATATCACATTTCAGTTCTTGGCATTGTCGTATGCACGAGCATATAAGAATCAATACCGCTTTAAGTTGGAAAACTATCATGAAGATTGGATCGATGCACAGGCACGGAATGAAGCTTATTTTACCAATCTCGCGCCCGGAGAATATGTGTTTCGGGTGATTGCTGCAAATGCGAATGGTGTGTGGAATACAAAAGGAGCAAGTATCAGACTCATTGTTTTGCCGCCATGGTGGATGACATGGTGGTTTCGATTTTTTTGTGCAGTCTTGGTTATTACTGTGATTGGTAGTGTGTTCCAGTATCGTACTTACTCTCTTCGTAAGAATAATCACATGCTTGAGGCGCTTGTTCGCGAACGTACATCGCAGCTACAAAGTACTTTAGAGGCACTGAAGGATAACAATGAACAACTTGCTGCTGCCAATGACGAAGTGCAGCGAACGAATGAGGTGTTGAATGAACAGACTGTACAGATTGAACTCCATAACACAACATTGCAAGACTTGAATGAACGACTAGAGTCGAGTTATGCGGAGGTTTATGAATCGAACGAACGCAATAAAGAGTTTATGGCGATTGCGGCTCATGATATCCGCAACCCTTTGACTAATGTTATCTTGAATGTCGAATTCATGATGGAGCATGTTAAAAAGTTTATGGGGGCAGACACATTCTTAACAACTCGTCTTAGCAAGGTGTATGAATCAGCAGAGCGTATTGTAACTATTGTTGAGCACTACTTGAATATTCACCGTGCAGAACTTGGTGACCATGGTCATGAAAGTGAATGTGCTATTCAGGATATGGTAGCACCTATTGTGAACAATATGATAGAAAATGCAAGGCGCAAAGAAATTGTCATGCAGGTACATATTGAGGATGGTATTATTCAAACGAATACTCTCCTGCTGACGCAGATTGTAGAAAATATTCTCTCCAATGCCGTGAAATATTCCTATCCTCATTCAACAATTACGATGACGATTATGGTACGGCAAGGGCAGTGTACTATAGCCGTTACTGATGAAGGTCAAGGATTTTCCAAAGAAGAATTGCCACATGTTTTTCAACGTTATGCCACACTATCGTCAAAGCCAACCCAAGGCGAAAAACAGCATGGTATTGGACTATCAATTGTTAAAAGAATGGTTGAAGCGCTGAAGGGTACTATAGAGGTCGCAAGCAGTGGTAAAGGTAAAGGATCAACATTTACCATAGTATTACCGACGACACAAGCGAAGAAGTAGAAAGTAATCAATCGAGCATGATCATTGATTGGATTGAAAGTATAATAATGTGGAATGAGAAGAAAAGATATG
>DHLT01000075.1:0-7487 GCA_002405405.1 Ignavibacteria bacterium UBA4661
TGTATCTCTTCGCGCTTGTCTGAGTGTGTAAACAGATTTCCTTCGCCGTTTTATTGCATCATTATTATGCCTGACATACCGATGTTTTCCGGAAAACGAGTGGTGATTATTGATGATTCTGCAACAACACGCCTACATTTGCGCAAAATTGTTGAATCTTTAGGAGCAACTGTTACGGAATCCGAAGATCCCATTGAGGGATTGGCTTCCATCAATGAAAAATCTCCTGATCTTGTTACCCTCGATATGCAAATGCCCTACATGGACGGGAAAACCATGCTACATTATCTGCGTTTAAAACGTCAAAATCCCGTACCTGTCATTGTGTGTACTTCGATGAATGACACCTCGTTGTTGGTTGATTTGGCAAAACTGAAAATCAGTGACTTTCTGTTGAAGCCATTTGATACCAATGTTGCTCGCAAAAAAATTGCAGAGGCACTTTCTCGTTCTTAAGATATTGTAATGTCTTTATCTTATATTCTTGATTGCGGGCGTATTTTTTAAAGCATACAGAACAATTCCCGTGGTATTGCAATGAGTAATCCTCTTGCTCACCGTCTTTTGTTTTCCTCTATTCGTTTCGCAGACCATGCAACAGAATCTTTCTCTTTTGCGCACGCTGACCGGCATTGCTGTCGTTGCCGTGCCTTTGTTTGCTTATATCATTCAATTGCTTGATCCTACAATCGCAGAATGGTGGGGTGTTCGTGCAGGAATGAGTGCATATTTAGCCGTTCTTCTTGTCGCTTCGTATCTCAACCAATGGGTTGCTGATCGCTATCGCTTCTTCATCTATCCGGGCATGCTTGGCATCGTCGGGATTGATTTGGGCATTGCCATTCAGCAAGGATTTCAAATTATGCCGACGATGCACTTGTTAGTAGCAGTGATTGCGACCAACTCGATGAATACAACATCGAAAGCATCCTTACTCTATGGTATCCGTGTAGCTGTTATACTTGTTGCCGGAAGTACGATTGCTCTTTTTATGGGTGCATTATCACCGTCAGCATATGCCATCAGTTGGGTACTTGTTATATCGGTAGTAACCATTGTGTTGGTCTATTTTTTTGTGGGACTGCAAGCCGAAAAAGCACTCAAACAAGAGTTTGGCAAGTTACTTGACCAGCTTAAAGAAGATGCCGCAAAACAAGAAGAACTGACTGCACAGATTGAACGTGAAAAAGAGAGTGTACAATCGCGCGTTGATGCGGCGGTACAAGAAATTACCCAGCAAAAAAATGACCTTGCACATAGTGTCGAGATGATTGTCCGAGAAATGGAACGGATTGCCGAAGGCGACCTTACTGTCAAACTTCCCAACGATCGTACTGATGACATTGGTCACTTGTATATTGCCATTAATGGTACCGTACAAAATCTTTGTACCATCATCAGTCAAGTGGCGGAGGCGGCTTCGGCAACAGCACAAGCGGTGCTTTCAACGACAAGTTCCGTCGAAGAACTGTCCGCTACTGCTGCTGAACAATCACGTCATGCCATGGACGTCGAACATGCGGTTGCCGATATGGGCACTGCCATCGAACATGCCGCCGAGCGTGCACGTATGGCAGTTGATCGTGCTAATACCAATCGTGATCGTGCACGCGAAGGTGGCGAAATCGTGCGTGGTACGATTCAAAAAATCCGTGAGATCGCCAATTTCATTCAAGAATCTTCTGCAACTGTAGGGCGACTTGGTGACTCTAGCGCGGAAATCGGCGAAATCGTCCAAGTCATCGAAGAAATTGCGGATCAGACTAATTTGCTTGCGCTCAATGCGGCAATCGAAGCCGCTCGTGCCGGTGAACAAGGACGTGGCTTTGCCGTTGTTGCCGATGAAGTTCGAAAACTTGCTGAACGCACATCGAAAGCGACCAAACAAATCGGAAAAATGATTAATACTATCCAAGTTGAGACTGCCGATGCTGTGCAAGCGATGCAAGCCGGTTCAAAAGAAATGGAAGCCGGTATTCATCTTGCCGATCAAACCGGCATAGCACTGGAAGGCATTGTCAAAAATGCCGAGATTGCAGCAGCATCTAATATGGAAAATGCTCAAGCGGCAGATCGCCAAGTCTTAGTAGCAAAAGAAACCGTCCAAAAAATGCAGTTTATTGCACAATCCGCAATGCAATCCGTTGAGGCAGTTGGGCAGATTGCCATTGCCTCCGAACAACTCACATCGCTCACCGACAATTTGCGGAGTTTGGTGAATCAATTTCAATTAGCTGAACAGCAAGCAATCGTCAAAACTCGGACGGGATCGACCCGCTCACTCAAAGCTGGCGGTACACGTGCTTTGCGTGGGTAGTTGCTATAAAAGGCATATTAGTTCAGCTCTATCTCGACAGATCTTTTTTCTTTTCCATTATAGGTTTTTGTTATGAAATCATCTATTCGCATCGCATCGGGGCAAGGTTTCTGGGGAGATTTACTTACTGCTCCGCTCGAACAAGTTCGCAGGGGCAATATTGACTACCTTATGATGGATTACCTTGCAGAGGTTACGATGTCTATCATGCAAAAACAAAAAAATCGTAATCCCGCGCTTGGCTATGCCAAAGACTTGGTTGAAGTATGCGAACAAATTTTACCATACTTGGTCAAGCATAATATCACCCTCATTACCAATGGTGGTGGGGTAAATCCGCTAGGTGCACGCGATGCCATTAAAGCAGTTGCTGAGAAACTCGGCATTACTATTAAAATCGGCACTGTACTGGGTGATAATATCCTTGACCGCATCGATACATTGGTCGGTGAGGGACATACTATGAATCACATGGAAACAGGTCAGCCGATTGCCGAAGTTAAAGACAAACTTCTCAGTGCCAATGCTTACTTGGGCGCACGTCCTATCGTTGAGGCATTGCAACAAGGTGCACAAATTATTATTACCGGTCGCACAACTGATACCGGTCTGACACTCGCACCAATGATTCATGAGTTCGGCTGGTCGTATGATGATTGGGATAAACTCGCCGCAGGCACTGTTGCAGGACATATCAACGAATGTGGCGCACAAGCATCAGGCGGTAATTTCTTGGGGAATTGGCGTGCTCTGCCCGACATGGCTAATGTAGGTTTCCCGATTATTGAGGCATATCCTGATGGTTCATTTATCGTTACTAAACACGAAGATACCGGCGGCGCTGTTACTCGCGAAACGGTGAGTGAACAATTACTCTATGAAATCGGCGACCCTAGCGAATACATTACACCTGATGTTATTGCAGATTTTACGAGTATTCACCTCGAAGACCTGGGAAATAATCGTGTGCGCGTACATGGCATTATCGGCAAACCAGCAACGCCATTTTTGAAAGTCTCCGCAAGCTATAGCGATGGCTACATCGCTTTTAGCACCCTGACATATACAGCACCCGATGCTCTTGAAAAAGCACAAGTCGCCGATGCAATTTTGCGGAAACGCTTACAACAACTTGGCTTGCAATTCGATGAAATCAATACGGAATTTGTCGGCATGAATGCGTGTCATGGCGATATTGCTAACCGCCGACAACCTAACTTTGAACCGAATGAAGTCATGATGCGTGTTGGTGTGCGTTCACGTGATTACAAATCGGTCGAGCGTTTCGGTAAAGAGATAGCACCGCTCGTATTGACCGGTCCACCATCGGTTACAGGCTTTGCCGGCGGCAGACCAAAACCGGGTGATGTTGTGGCATATTTTCCTGCTCTCATTCGCAAAGATATGATTCATACATCAGTGGGCGTAGAGTAAATTGACTCTTTCTTTTTTCGACATTTTTTCTTTTTCTCCATGGAACTACTCTTCAAAATTCACTGACATAATCGTTGGTTAGTGTTGGCATCAGCATTACTTGCTCTTGGTATGCTTGCTTATACATGGCTTGCAAAAAAAGAGTGGAATCGCACGACCGAACGTGCGGTTCTTGCTTACAATATTTTGGTTTCCTTGCAATTTCTCATCGGGCTGTCAAACATTTGGTTTGTCGGTTCACTGCGCGAATGGCAGAATATGCGTATGACCTACGAACATGTCGGCATTATGTTTATTGCTCTCGGAGTGGGACATTTTTCTGCACGATGGAAAACACTACCCGATACTGAGCGCGCTCAAAAAACCCTTATTACGATTGGCGCGTCCGTTGCTCTCGTCATTCTTGGTGTTGCGCGTCTGCGTGGCATGGGCTATTGGATGGGGATGTAATCGGCACAATACTACAAATCCCCCGAGACCGCATATAATCGGCTTCGGGGGATTTTTTTACATTTTACTCAATCACACATTGATTCCACCCGATACTTCGATGCGCTGACCATTGATCCATTTACCTATTGAATGGCAATAGTCTTTTATCTATTTTTGTTACTCAAAGTCAGCACTTTATTTTGGATAGCAATGATTAAAAAAGCCATTATCAATGATCTTATACAAACTCATGGACTTTATTGTATCGAGAGGCATCTGATATACTCTTACTTGATGACGAATGCATTAGAGTTTGATAAAAGCATTATCTTATCTCCCTACTTTGAAGATTTCACGCTCGAACCACAGCTCTACTTCGCCATTACACAACTCAATATTTGTAATATCAAGGAACTAGAGAATTACTTGGAATTATTGATTCCTCCATCTGATCGAAAGTTAAATGGTGCATTCTTCACACCGCATTATGTCGTTGAGTTTATTATCAATGAAATTCGCCCTAAGGAAAACGATACGAACCTTGACCCAAGTTGTGGTTGTGGTGCGTTTTTAATTGGTTTAGCTGATTATTACAAAAGAACCTTCTCTAAATCTATCAGAGAAATTGTTCAGCACAATATCTTTGGTGCTGATATTCTTGCTTACAATATCCATAGAGCAAAACTTATTTTGACTGTGTATGCACTCCATCACGGTGAGTATCTCGAAGAGGGTGATTTCAATCTGTATCATCAAGACAGTCTAAGAACACAATGGGATAAACAATTTGATGTTGTTGTGGGTAATCCTCCGTATGTCAAATTTCAAGATTTAAGTGCAGAAGATAGAAAGTATCTGTCCGACCATTGGAAGACTGTCGAGGGTGGAACATTCAACCTTTACTTCGCTTTTTTCGAACTTGGTTATACGCTACTAAAATCATCGGGAAGACTTGGTTATATCACACCTAACAATTATTTCACGTCGCTTGCAGGTCAAGCACTACGAGTTTTTTTCCAACATGAGCAGTGTGTTACTCGTATCATTGATTTTAGTCATAAGAAGGTTTTCGATGCTCAAACTTATACTGCCATCACTTTTCTCAATAAGGAACGCAACGAAGCCATCACCTATGATAGAATCAAGAATGAATACTCCCCTGAAGTTTTTTTGACTCATGCAAATGGCTCTCCCAACTTTATCGAAAACTTAAATGTCAAAAAGTGGCGGCTTCTAAAATAAGATGAACAAAAGAACATCAAAATCATTGAAACGATAGGAGTGCCTCTCGGTAAAATATTTGATATATGTGTAGGCATTGCAACTCTAAAAGATGAGGTCTTTTTTGTAGGCGGAAATAACTCACACAACGAATACTTCACGAAAGAAACTGACAAAGGCACTTTTGAAATCGAACGAGAAATCTTAAAGCCAGTGAACAAGATTTCCGATTTCAAATCTCAATCTGAAATTCAACACAACACACGCAAAATTATCTGTCCTTATACCATCAATAATGGCGTAGCGACCCCCATTCCTGATGCGGAGTTTAAAGAACGATTTCCTAAATGCTACGAATAACTTCTTTCTGAAAAAGAAGTTTTATCGAAGAGAGATAAAGGCAAAGTAGAATTTTCCCCCTTTTATGTTTGGGGAAGAACGCAAGGACTGGCAAAAAGAGGAAAACGGATTCTCAATCCAACATTTAGCTTAACACCAAGATTTCTGCTTGTGGATGACGAAGAGTCATATTTTACCAATGGCTATGGTATATTTTGCAGGCAGGAAGCAGATCAAAACAACACACTATTTGCAGATACTACGAATACTATTGCAGGTATTGACAACATTGATGTAACACAAAAAATTTTGAACTCGACCATTATGGACTACTATGTTAGCAAGACAAGTATTGCCATTGAGGGTGGCTACCCTTGCTATCAGAAAAATTTCATAGAAAAATTTAATATTCCAATTCTCTCCCCTGATGAGATCAAAACAATCCGAAGCATTCACGATAAGCATGAACTTGATGATTTTTTAATACGAAAGTATCACCTGAACATACCTGCGCCAAACCTTTGCGAATAGACATCTAAAAGCGTAGAAATAAAACTCCCAAAACTCAAATTCTGAATGGATGCACTGGAATTATTGGGGAGTAATCCATCTGTCTGCAACTCAGTATCTGTATGGTAAATCTTCGGTGTCCTTTGTGAAAAATCAACAATCAACAAGCACACCTTTTCGTATTTAAAGTGTTCATTTGAAACCGTAGTTCTATTGTTCAGGGCTTCAAATGATAAAAGATATTTTTCAATATGCTTTGCGATCTGATTTGAAGTAGCTTTGTATGCGACTTCTTTATTATTTGCAGAATCGCTATCATACTCTTTTACAGCGATCATGTACAATTCCCCCAGCACCATACTCGGGCAACGCAAATGTAGATTCAACGCCTCTGCAAAAGTCCTCTCATACAGTGTGTCAAAGTTTTTAGCGGAACTACTCAACTGACTGCGGACATTGACCGATAAGGTCTTTTGGGTAAAATCAAAACCGTATTGATCCTCCTGACCGTACAACATACTCGGCAGAGTTAGTATTTCTTCTTGAGGTCGAATTGTACGAGGTACTACGCAAACATCCTGATCTTTCTTCTTGAAGAATCCTGCTAGCGAAAATTCTCCACGAGACTCGTTTATTGTAGGATGAATACAGGTAGGATTGACATGCTGACGAACAAGCTCTGCTTTCACAACTTCATGTAAAAGATGAATCGGCTATTGGCTACGAATCAGATTGTTTTTACCTTATGTACCCGATTCTTTTATTGCGTTTTCAATCAGTTTTTTAATCTGACTGACTGCTTTTTGTAGGGTTATCAAATTTGTCATCGTGAAATAGTTCTTTGAGCGAAACACCTAAGGCAGAGGCAATTTTTTCAACATTGACAATAGAAACATTACGCTGACCGCTTTCGATACTTGCGATATAACTTCTATCCAAATCGGACATAAAAGACAAATCCTTCTGCGACATTCCAGACTTATCTCTTAATTCTTTGATTCTAAGACCTATGTTTGCTTTTATATCCATGCGACAAAAGTGATAATCTGCCGACTATAAATCAAAGACTATAAGTAACATTGTAAAAAATCGTCATTCCATGTTTTAAGTTACCGATAGACTCATAAACGAGTAGTGTCCGAAACTTGCGTACAACAAGATCCGGACACTATACATGCACATTTTACTCATGATAAAAACTAGGCATACAAAGCAAACTCCACGTCACACATTG
>DHLT01000075.1:7651-13715 GCA_002405405.1 Ignavibacteria bacterium UBA4661
ATTGCCACAACACTGCCAATATCATCGGCTTGCCCCACGCGCCCTAACGGACTTAACCCTGCAAGGAATCCTTTCATCTGTGGATTGCTGCGAATAGCGGCACTATTGAAATCGGTTTCAACAGGACCGGGCGCAACGACATTCGCGCGAATGCCCCGTGCGCCAAGTTCTTTTGCAAGATATTTGGTGAAAATTTCCACCCCACCTTTCATCGACGCATATACCGAATATCCGGGCACACAAAACCGCGTTGTTCCGGTAGAGATATTCACAATGCTGCTGCCATCGTGCAAGTGTGGCAACAGTTTCTGGGTTAAGAAATACACACTTTTCAAATGGATATTCAAAAAGGTGTCGAATTGCTCTTCTGTTACTGTTGCAAATGGAAGCGTTGCACCGATGCCTGCATTATTGATAAGTACATCGATACCGCTTGCGCCCCATGCACCCAGTACTGCTTGCACACGCTCAACAAAAGCATTCAAGCCCTGTGGTGCACTCAGGTCTAATTGCAATGCCACGACGCGCCGACCACGTGCAATAAGTTCTTGCACCACTGATTCTGCTTGTTCGACATTGGCATTGTACGTCAGAATAATATCCATACCTTTCTGCGCAAGTGCATGAACCATGTCTTTGCCTAAACCGCGATTCCCGCCGGTTACGATTGCTATGCGTGTTTCCATTGTGCCATCCTTCAAAACCATAAAAAAAGAAGATGTGAATTGATGGATGCAACTTACCCTCGCCACTCTTGCTCCTCATGGTGAGGACTTCAGTTTAAATGGTGAGGAGTTCAGATTCCGAAAAAAATCAGGGAAAATTGGTGCGTGTATTAGGCAGAAATGTATGGTGGCACCGCATATACCTCGCGGAATTGCTTCGGTGTCATACCGACATATCGCTTAAAAAACTTGGAGAAGTTCGAGGGGTCATAGGTCATTCTGCGGGCAATCTCGGCAATCGGCGTAGTATCGGCAAGAATTAATTCTTTAGCAATGGCAATGAGGCGATTCTCAAAGAGATCACATGGTGAGGTCTGCAATACCTCATTGATTGTATTGCTCAAGTGGCGCGGATGCACAAAAAGTTTCTCCGCAAAATCCTGAATCGTGAACATACGATCCACCATTCCGGTTTTCAGGTCGAGCATATGCTGATCTAGCAATTGCACATACTGTGCAATCAATTCCTGTTGGCGTATGGACGCAATAGGCGTTGCGCGAAGCATGTCGTTGGTGGTCGTATCAACTGCATGAGTTGATGATGCTCCATGTGTCATGATATTATCCAAAAAGGTGAAAAAATACTTCCTGAGAATAGGAATCTACTCTACCGCTGCTAATGCTTGAAGAAGATCAGCAATCAAATCTTCTGCCGATTCAATCCCAATCGACAAGCGTAACAATCCTTCGGGTGTGGTGGAATTAACTCCTTCGGCAGATTTGCGGTGTTCGATCAAACTTTCAACACCGCCTAGACTTGTTGCCCGTGCAAAAATTTTTGTCTGCCCTGCTACTTTTTGTGCCGCGTGCAGAGCCGTGAGCATGGCTGTGGGCTTGACTTCAATAGACATCATGCCACCATAGCCATGCTTCACTACACCCGGCAAACTGTTCATTTGCTTCTGCGCCAAATCGTGAAAGGGATTCGCCACCAAACCCGGATAATGCACCGCTGATAATGCAGGATGATTTTCCAGCGCATGAGCAATCGCAAGGGCATTCGCGCAATGCGCACGCATACGCACCGGCAGAGTTGCTATGCTTCGCAAGAGCATCCACGCATCGTAGGGTGCGCAGACCGCACCACCCACTTCTTGCAAACGAAGCACACGCTCGGAATAGGTAGAATGTTCTTTGAAGATCAATGCACCACTCAAAATATCGCTGTGTCCGCCAAAGTATTTGGTGGTGGAATACATGACGACATCGCACCCCAAGGTAAGTGGCGTTTGCAGAAGCGGACACCATGTATTATCGCATACCACCACAGCACCAACGGCGTGAGCAAGCTCCGCTACTGCTTGCAAGTCTGTGAGCTTGACCGTAGGATTCGAGGGCGATTCCACCCAAACAAGTTTTGTATCGGTTTGTATGGCAGACCGCACTGCATCAAGATCGGTCATATCGACACTCTCCACTCGCAAACCCCAAGGCACAAACACTTCGTGTAATTGCGCACGTACGCCAAAGTACATTTCTTTGGGTATAACGATGTGATCGCCCGGACGCAATGCTTGAAACATCGTCATGGTCGCTGCCAAGCCCGATGCAAACGTGTATGCTCTGCCCGATGGCTCTACACCTTGCTCCAATGCCAGCAAACATTCTTCGAGCGATAAACGATTCGGATTGCGGTAGCGCGAATAAATATACGATTCCGTATCGCTGTAATCTACTGCCCGCAGGTAGGTTGTCGAAAGCACCAATGGTGGCGCAACAGCTCCGGTTGTGGGGTCGATGGTACGTCCTGCATGGATAGCAATAGTTTCAGGAGAATGAGCGGAAGAGTGCATAGTGTGGCTGATCGATATGAATGGAAGACATGAATAGGTGTTACGAATTACCTGCAACGAACATAGCAATTTCTTCGCGATGAATTGTTCTTTCCCTTTGCAAAAAAGCATCGCACGGACATGAAGTATCGCACTCTGCCTCATGGTACAATAGTCCGATACAGTTTGAGCAATGAGTCATTTAAACTTATCTCACTCTACTTTCACCACATCGGGAGAAGATCAAACTGCTAGCGAGCAAAAAGTTTTCCACATACTCTATCATATACTCTATTTTTTGAAAACCAGCTACGTAAATTGAGCAGTCATGAGCATTCGTTGGAGTTTTACTTTCGAGGTGTGCAAAACACATTTTTGCGACAAAGGCACACGAAGAGAAATGCTCAGATTTTGACAACAGCTTTTTGACAACAGAACAAAAAAATCGCATGGGAGAAAAACTTTCAAAGTCATTCGTTTCTCGCCCATGCGTTGTACAGAACCCCAATTTTGAAGAGTCGGAGGAACATACTGTGCAAAGATACGGACACAAATCAACTTTACTCATGTGTACGTAAGGAGAAGGCGAATGACGAAACCTTACGTCGAGGAGAAGTCGTATGACTACCAACAATAAAAAACAGTTTGTAGCAAAATATCAGCATGTTCGCATGTTGATGGTGTTGGTGCTTGCAATCGTTAGTTGCAACATCGATATGCGAGGTCAGCAAAAAAATAATCCCAAGCAAGGTGATAAGCCGATCTATTTGGACATCTACTTTAAGTCGGGTATTGAGCGTGAAAATGGTAGTGGAAAAATCAAAAATGTCGCTCCCAATATTCGCTCCATACTGGCAAAGTATAAACTCAATGACGATGCCATCAAAATCAGAGACGAAAAGTTTTCGCCAAAAGACACTGTTGGGTACAATTCTTTTGGCACAAAAGTTAAACGTATTAACAAAACCAATCTTTACACATTAGAATTGAATGCCGACATAGCTTCTTCTATGGAAAAAGACTTAAAGAGTAACGAGAATGTTTTTCTGATTGCAAAACGTCAAACACCTGTTCCCACTTATACACCCAATGATCCATGGTTTAATTGGACTTCAACACCTTATATAGGATATCCTTTTACAGCACCACAGGCATATCTCTATGAGATACAAGCTCCTCAAGCATGGGACATTTATAAGGGAGACCCAAATAATAATATCGCTGTTTTTGATCCCGAACCTCTGTGGTCTGGACATCCTGATCTCTATTCAAAAGTCATATATGCAGATTATGCGACTGCCACATCCTTCAGCCATGGTACACTTGTAGCGGGTATTGCGGCAGCGATGACAGATAATAATTATGGTATTGCGGGCATTGATCATCAGGCAAAGTTAGTCGGTTATTCGAGTAGTTTCTCTCCTTGGAGCAATATTTTATACAATCCTAATATCGTAGTATCAAATCATAGCTACTTTACGAATATATTCCCCGGGTATAACGAATTTGAAAGGGCTGATATAATTGATTTATACAACTACAATAAAGTGACAGTATTTACTTCAGGCAACTGGAGGCACCAAGGATGGGCACCAATCGCTCCAGGATATTATGGAGATGGTAAAGGAGTGATAGTTGTCGGATACACTAACAAAAGTGGTGGTGTACATTCAAATTCTCAGATTGGCCCGCATATAGACATAGTTGCTCCCGGTGAGGGAATCGTATCAACCAGCACGGATGTACCTGCTGACTACAGATCAGACCAGTTTTTTGCTGGAACAGGTGCTTCGTCTATGGCGGCACCACAAGTCGCAGGTGTTAGTTCGTTACTCATTGGATATGCAAAAAATATTAAAGGCATTACATTAACAAATGATGACGTAGAAAATATCATTAAAGTAAGTGCCACGAAAGTATCAGGGACATCAGATAATTCGATTGGTCGTAACGACTACGTAGGGCATGGGAAGTTAAATGCCTTTCAGGCTTTGCATGCTTTGCAAAATGGGCAGATAGCGCATCTGCAAGCATCAAACAATCCATCTGTAGGACAATATGTTGCCAACACTCTTACATCTCCAATATTTCAAGCGAAAGTCATAGGGTGTTTAGGTATAAGCGATGGCACATACTCAGTTCAGAGGTATGAAGTTCAAGTGGCTGTGCCACTACCATTTTATGGAAAAGTTTGGGGAAATGGTGCAATGACTTCGTATGGTTATGCTCCCGAAGAAACAGATCCATCTGGTGAAAAATATATCTATGGTATGGGATTTGCCGAACCCGTCCCAGGCACAGTATCTGCTTCAGCGGTCCTCATGAGAACATTTGTCTATCGTGTCGTTGGCACCAATCAGTGGTTCCCATGTCAACCAGCTGATATCCTAATCGGATTGACCGTATTTAGTACGCCTTATAACAGCTTGAGCAACACGATAGAAAATCACGATGATGTGTTACATCTAACTGCTCTTGGACAAAGCCAGGAAACTATGAGCATATCCAAATGTCTGTTACACGATCTGTCAATTTATCCGATGCCGATAACAGAGAATACCAACATTAAGTATACTCTTGAGGAGGATGCTGAAGTTACAATCAGCATTGCAGACATAGCAACTGGACAGAAGATGCAGGAATGTAAAATGCAACAACAGCGAGGCAATCACTTGATTCCTTGGCAGTTATCAATATCCCAAACTGGCAGTTATTTACTGACTTTGGAATCAGCCAGCACCAAAAGGAAAGAAAAGGTATCTAGAGTGGTCATTTTACAAAAGTGAACACTGTAAAAGAATCTTCGACAACACTCACTACTTTTCATTTATCATTTTCAATAATATGCGAACACGAGTTATTCTCTTTATCATTATTGTAGTCGAGTTCATGTCTTTGTGCTACGGATTTGCACAGGTGCCTCGCGGTGTGCCTGTTATCGTTGATAGTATTTCTCTCACAACTGTGCGGCTACGTTGGACACGGGAAAGTATCTCAACGCAGTCTGTCTTTCTCGTGAGTTACTTTACCTCACAAAGCTATTCCGGACTCTTTTGGTTCTCTGAGGAAAGACAACAAGATATGACCACTATTGCAACACGCGATACGGCGATAACACTGACAGGATTGCGCCCGAATCAATTATATACACTGGTTGTAACGAGTGCGGGCATTACTCCATCGCAGAATGCCTTTCCGCCATATTGTGTGGGCAATACTGCATTTACAACTCTTAGCGAACGTTTTGTGGCACAAATTCAATCCGGTTCGACACATCAGTGGAGCGGTTTCGTTGTTCAGCAAGCACCCCGTTCTGATTCCACATATTATCAGCTGTCGTCAAGAGTGCTTGATTCACTTGGCTATCTCACACTTCCTGTGGCAGACCGTTTGTTGGGGCGTATGATTGATGCAGGTATTGCTATCGACACAGCATGGGTTGAAACTGGATATGGTGGACTTGGTTCTCTTTGTTCTCGTGTTGTTGCAACGGTCTCATATCCGGGAAATTTTATGATTAAACTTTCGCGCCGCGACAATCGTGTGGAGCAGTTTGGGTTTGCTTAC
>DHLT01000193.1 GCA_002405405.1 Ignavibacteria bacterium UBA4661
TAGACTCTCTTCCATTGAAATTACAATGACTACAAATTCTTTTTTATCTCAGTCAAAGCGTCTTTTTTATCGTCGATTTTTGCTTCGAGTAGCCTTTTTTATCATGATTTTTTGGCTTAGAATCAATGTTTTCTGGTTGCACTTTCACTTTCTGTTGCTCGACTGACTTCGTAATCGTTTCCATTCTTTTGCGTGCTGTTGCATTCAGTGGCGGTAATATCGGACGGTTAAATTCTCGCCGAAAATTTTTCAAACGCAGATCTTCATTCACCTTACGCTCGGCAATATGTTCGGGAATATATTCTCCTTCAGCAATGTTAAGCCACACGACATCGCGTACCGTGCCACTATCGAGTGCGATGACAATGGTATCAGCACTAACGCGCGTTGCGCCATTAGGCGACATTGCTTTGACAGAATCTTCTTCAAACTGAAAATACACACTGAAGGCTTTACCCGTACCACGAATTGTACGAACAGTATCGCGAATAATCGTAATACCAATACGTTCTGCCGATAACTGATTGCATCGCTCTTGGTTGGAAGAATCTGCCTGCGAAATCGAGAATGCCTTGCCGATTGCAAGAATCTCTTCGGGACGATTGTTCGCTAACCGCACATACAATGAATCGCCGTAGAGCTGGGTTGAGTCAAGCCACATCAGTGGTGCTTGCAAAAAATCACCACCCGGTATGCCTGTCATCGTAAGGTGTTGATAGGGTTCGGGCAATAGTGCCGATGGTTTTCCCGACACCACCGCTTTACGCGATTTAACATACTGCCCACGCTCGCCACGCGCCGCCAATGCCCCCCGCACCATTGCCACAGCACCATCAGCAATGTAGAGTTCACGATTATCCTCTCGAATAGATTCTAAGATATTGCCGGTCAGCATGAGTGTATCATAGCGCATGGCAGGTGATTGCTGAGAACTTGAAGTGAGAGTACTATCAGTATCTTTTTTAGTAGAATCAATTTGATACATCAATGGAGCACGATATACGCCATTGATGACAGCACCGCGCACACGGGCATAGTTCGTTTGCTTGATATGCACCAGCGAATCACCCAGCAAATATACTCGTGCATATTTTCCGGAAGCAAAGACATTACCCATTGCATAGCTGTTTTGCGACGCATAGCGATACTCCAACGTATCAGCCGTAATGCGAATAGAATCATTTTGCACATCGACTGACTGCACAAATCGTGCAATCCGCGTTGTTGTGTTGTAATTCCCCATTTTTGAGCGTGTTTCAGTATCTCGATCACGAAGGACTAATCCACTCACACTGGACACAGTGCGTGTCATGCCGTCATATTCTGCCATCGGCGTTTCGATAGTTACTGTTCCCTGCGTAAAAACCACATTGCCGATCAGCGTAGCACGATTGCGTGTAATGTATTGAATTGCTTTTGTACACCGCACGACAGCATCACCTTGGCGCAAAACAACATTCCCAATGAGATCACGGATAATTTCCGTATCGGTCGAGCGTCCCACCAAACTATCAGCATTTTCCAAAATAATCGGCTGAGTGCTTTGCTGTGGGTCAGTATTCTCTTGTGCATAGAGCAAGACGGTACTCCATACACTCAACAGCCACGATACGACAATCACTAAACGCATCATGCTTCGCTCTCGGATGATGAGGATTGATTGCGTTCACGCCAATCACCAATCTGCAAAACGATCAATCCCACCACCACGCAACCCAAGACACTAAGAGTAATAGTCGAGCCAAGAGCAAAAGCCGGTGAACGGAAGCGCAGTGTAACGCTATGCTCACCCGCCGGAATAGCCACACCACGAAAACAGGTATTGACACGATAAAGCCTTGCGGGCTGACCGTCTAACTCCACCTCGAATGCCGGATACCAAATGTCACTCACAACAAGTAATCCGCTTGCAGGTGTCATGACAGTGTATGTCTGTGTATTGGGTGAATACAGTGTGCATCGTACAACCGCTGATGTTGTTTCGGCGGTGGTAGAAACAGTCAATGGTAATGGTTCTTCAACTATTGCTGTACTGCGATAATCAAAGTTTGATTGTTGCATAAGCGAAGGAATTTCTGCTATCGGAGCAACATGTACCTGATACACCATCCGTGCAAATGGCAGCGCAGTCGGTCGTTCGGCAAAGTACGCTCCGCGCTCAGCATCTTGTTTGATTTCATAGCGAATGCTCAACATATCATGAGTAGCATCGGCATTCATGGCGGGCGGCATCCGACGCTGTAAGAGTAATTGATTATACCCCTCGAACATCATTATTGGCGAAATCATGCCTTGATTGCGCTGCATAGTTGTCATGCCACGCTCTCGTGTTTTTACCCGAAAAAGCGTATCAGGTGGCACAATCGATAATGCTTTACTCAATGCAGGTGGCAAGGCATAGGCTTGCGTCGGAGAGCGATCGCCAAGATTAAAACTACCACCCTCGACATATAATTGCGCGAACACAATCACTCCGGCACTGAGTGCAAGAATACCAGCCGGGAAAAGACGCTTGACAAACAGGACAACAACACCAAGCATAGCAAGTGCAAAAATGAGCGCACTTGTACCGCTTGATTGTACAGCCGGTAATGTTGCAGGTGGTACATCATAAAAACTTGGCAACACACCGCTTGCCACCATAAGGGCAATAACCACCGGAATACTTCCGGCAAGCACAACATTGCGAAGCGATACCTCTTGTTTGTTGCTCCGTGCATGGCGCAGCAAAGCATCAAGCGCGATTGCACCAACAATCGGGACACCGCAGTACACATACAGCATCATTCGCGCCGGGATACGAAATTGGTTGAAATATGGTAAAGCGAACATCCATTCAAATAAGAAACCATGTTTCCCAAGTGCATATAAAAAACCGAAGACCATTGCCCCACTCATCATCCACACACGCGAACGATGCCCACGTACAGCGAATGCTATACACATCAAGACCATCGTTGCCGAACCCGCATAAAAGCTTGTTTCCCAGTAGTAATAGTATGGCGTGTCCTGCAAATACCATGGAGCAGGATTATTCTGTGTTGATGATGATGAACCGAATAGTTTGGGTACAACACTTGTGAAAATTTGTCCGAAAGCTAGCGAGCCATCGACTGCTTTTTCGTACGTCATAGTACTCCTCTCGGAAAGTGTTGCCAGTTCCTGCGAGGGCAAGAGTTGAATAGCAAAAATTCCTCCGGCGATAGCAATCACCGCAAGCGAACGAATTTTTTGATGGCTTGCCGTCAACACCCTTTTACCCATCGGTTCATCAGCTGATTTCAGAAATCGTTCTGTCACCATGTATGCCATGACGATACCCAAAAGCAGAGCAATGTACAGCGTTGTTTGCGGGTGTCCGGAAAGCATAGTTATACCAAAGAGCAGTCCTGCAAAAAGAGTGTGCTTCCATGCCGTCCGAGCAGATTTTTCTTCAATACTCCGCACAAAATGCAGAAGGATAAAAGGCAGCCACGCACAATGATATACCATCATCGGGTGAAACAAATGGCATACCATCATACCAGAAAAACCATATACGATACCACCAACCAAACTTGCTACACTCGTGATATTCCATGAACGCAGCAGTAGTGCCATACCTATTTGCGCAACAACCACATGCGCGAGTATCAGTAGCTGTAATGCCATAACCGACACTGCTCCATTCTGCACAAAAAGTGCGAGAAGCATATTCGGCGGATAGAAAAAACCAACCTGAACATCAGCAAGAAAGGGCATTCCATTAAAGGAAAATGGATTCCAAAAGGGCAATTCACCTTGTGCTAGATGCCGTGCGGCATAGGACTGAATCGGATATGTCTGCTCGATGAAATCCTCCCACAAGAATGCTTTCCCCATGATAATTGGGAAGAAAAAGATAATCGTGAGAAGCAGAAAAATTCCCATCATCATCCATAAGGAAATCTCAAGATGGTGTTCTTCTATATGCGATTTCAGCGGCGTAACTATTGTCGAACGGTGTTGCTGTCGTGCCATAGTGAATATCAGAATGAAAAATGAATATCTGAATGAAGACGCGAGAAATTAGACATGATATTTTGACCACAACCAGCGTAGCATAATGCGATGCTCTGCCGAACGCACTGATGCAATAGCACGTTTCGCAGGACTACTGTAGAAAACGAGTCGCCATGCCATATATCGCCACGCACTACCCAACCATGTGATCCACCGGAAGAGAACATGTTGACTTCTTGATGGATACAATAATGCGAAATAGCATGTAATACTTTCGACATACCGCTCCGTAGCTCGCTCCATAACCTGCTGTGTGGACTGACCACCCAAGTGAATAATACTTGCCGAACGATGGTACCACGAATATTTACGGAGCAATCGCTTGACTTTCTCGCATAAATCAATTTCCTCAGAATACATAAACAGTTGCTCATTCATACCACCCACCGCACGGAGTTCATTCGTACGAAACAGCATACAACTTCCTTTGACTACTTCAACAATACCGGACTTCTCAGGTGCGTATTCGTGGACAGTACGCACACGGGGAATAGCAGGGACAATGCGGCGTAGCATATCAACGATGATCCGTACAACCGGAATATGCGTATGAAATACTCCCGACAAACGAGGGACATCGAGTACCGTACCTTGCGTTGTACGACCATCAGCATTATATGTATGCGGACCAACACAACCGATATCATCATGCTCTGCCATATAAGCAACCATACTGTCGATAGCATGGTTGAGAATAATGGTATCGGGATTCAGAAGTAAAGTATATGCCCCTTGTACAAGGGCAATGCCCTGATTATTACCCTTCGTAAAGCCAACATTTTCAGTATTTGCAACAACATGAACTTCAGGAAATTCTTCTTTGAGCATGGTAACAGTGCCATCATGCGACACATTATCCACCACGATAATCTCGAAGGGAATCGTTGTTTGTGCATACACTGATCGCAAACAATCACGAAGAATATCGCGAGTATTGTAACTGACAATTACAATCGACACCAATGGACTCTTCATACTATGCTCCGGCGACAAGGACTTATCATTTTGTACCATGCTTATGCAAAGACAATCGGGATTTCTTGTGCATGGAGAATAAGCTCACACAGTTCTCGCACAGCTCCATGCCCGCCTTTATTTTGACAGACAAGATCGACCATTGCCGATACTTCTGCCACGGCATCGGCAGGAGCAACTGATAGACCCGCTACGCGAAATGCCGGAATATCATTGATATCGTCACCGATAAATGCCATTCTCTCGACCGGAATTCCGGTTTCTACGCTTAAGCGATGCAATGCCGCACCCTTGTCACGCTCTCCGGTAATGATATATTTCAGACCCAACTGCTCGCCACGTCGAATATTGGAACCGGTGGTATCGGTAGTAATGATTGCCACTTCGATACCGGCTTGCCGCAGTAAGGTTATCCCCATACCATCACGGACACTGTATCGTTTGCTATTGACACCATTATCATCAATATACTTACCGCCATCGGTGAGCGTACCATCTACATCGGTTGCCAAAAATTGAATTCGTTGCAGTTTCTCGCGTTGTGCAGGTGTGAGTTGTTTTACCATGGAAAGTTCTACAATAAAAGTTTTGAAGTGTCGAATGTTTGATATTTTCTTGTTACAAACTACGAAAAATCAATCGGTAGGTCGGATGCAGGACAGATTCTTCCTGAGAATTCTTGCAACAATATTTCTTGAAACGAAATCCGAACTTTCGTGTTCTTATAGATAGGTAGCATTGTATTCGCCTTTTTTCTTGACTCAATGGCACATCCCTCAACACTGTTTTCCTCGCATACGGATCTTGCTCTTTGCGCATTATTGCGCGGGGAACACCATGAGCGTGTACAACAGCGTGAACATGAGTTAGCGTTTCAAGAATTGTACAATCGCCATTCTCCACGGTTATACGCCTATGTACTCAAAATGACAGGCGATCCGCAGCAAGCAAAAGATCTTTTTCAGGAAGCATTCATGCGGTTTTATAAAACGGTGCAAGATCCTGAAAAATCGCTAGATATTGCCATGACCAATGTACCCGCATTTTTACTTCGTATTGCGCGCAATCTGCATTTGAACGCAAAACGTGATGCTAAACCGACGGTTGAGCTCGAAGATTTTCATTTGAGTGTTTCATCGGCAAATGATCATGCTCAGGCAGAATTGCTTCAGTTAATTTCTTCGGCATTAGAACTGCTCGATCATGAGCATCGTGAAGCATTTGTTTTGCGTGAATATGACGGCATGAGCTACGCAGAAATAGCAGAAATTACCGGTACGAACGAAGCAACGGCAAAAACACGTGCCTTTCGTGCCAAAGAAAAAATCAGAAAAATCCTTCAACCCTATTTGGACGATGTCCAACGTAGTTGAACATCAAAATTTTGTGCAGTGAATCTCATGATAAACAACGACAATACTTTCTTTTACGATCAGGTTTCATCCCATGAATTACAGTGAACATCTCCAAGATTTTTTGGATGGCAGTTTGGATAGTGCCGGCGAGCAATCGCTGTTTTCCGAGCTTGCCACCAATAGCACTCTACGTGCCGAGATGAAAGATTGGCTTGCTATGAAGTCCGCGGTATGGAGCGACTATCGAGCCTTTGCGCCACCGGTCGATGCTACTTCCAGTGTCTTTGCCGCTTTGAATTTTTCAGCACCTCTTTCAGCAGGTGTTGGCGCAATCGGTGCGGGTGTAGCAACAAAAGCGGGGTGGTGGTCATCACTCACATCGGGTCTTGGCGCAAGTACGATGGGTGCCTTGCTGACGAAATCTGCCATGCCTTTTCTCTTGGGATGGTTAGTATCGCTTGCTATGAGTAGTACAATTTTTGCTCTGTGGGGAAATGATTTTCATATTCTACTTCATGGTGGAATGCGTACTGTACCGGCGCAATCTTTTGTCCCTCCATCTTCGTCATGGCAATCATCGGCAGATCGATATGCACCTCATGGTTCTCAATCGTATCCCATGATCATTCATGACACTCTTCGTGTAGCAAGCAGTGATAATGCGGCGGTACGAAGCTATGCACTGCCATCCTATGGCAGTAGTACGCAAACATTACTCGCTTCAAGTGTTGGATATGCAAGAGCAGCGGAAGCGTATCGCTCTTTCATTATCGATAGTGAGTCTGGGGAATCTCATCTTGCTACAACTGATCGTACTCCCAAAGATCACTATGACGAACTCTCTGATCGCATTACGCGCACACTGCAATCAGTCCGGCAGACATCTGAAACATTCGCAACAAAATCAGATATTCCGCACACACCCGTTACTCAACCTTCGGATATGCAATCTCCCCAGGCACCGACTCCGGTTGTTCCGATACAGACCGATGATAAACAAACAATGTCGCAACCCAAGGAAAATGATGATCAGTTTTCTATCGATCTACGCGGCATAAGTTCACAGTCGCTTGTAACGCCTACTATCGGTACAGGAACACAGCCATTCCTAACGAATGGTGCTATTGGTATTCGTGCTAAAGTGAGTTGCGGCGGCGAGGTCGGTATTGAAGCAGGTCGAGAGGCATATTTTCAATCTTTTACCATTCGTAATAGTGATAATGAACTCTTTCGTGTTGAACAGCAACCTGTCCTAACATGGGCAGGTATTGCATATCGACACAGTTTTATGCCCGACGCTACCTTGAGTCCTTTTGTGCATTCCGTACTAGGTGTTACAGAAATTGGTCCAATGGCACGTGGCATGGCAGGGATCATTTTCAGACCTGACGCACGTGTTAGCTTTATATTAGGGGCAGAGTCTAGTATCTCTGCATTTCGCATAAATGGAGCATGGTATACTTCGCCTAAAATTGGCCTCAGCTATGGTGTTTCTATTTCTTTTTAGAATACAAGGGCTTGATCGATGATATCTTTTCAACATATGGCACACTTGGTAAGCAATCAATTGCCCTTATACAGTCGGTGGAGTATAGCGCTCTTACTGATTCTTACAGGGTGTAAATCGCCTATTGACTTAGATACACCAAGTGTTTCAACACAAATTATTACACCCCCGAACAATCGCATAACACCAATATCTATAAGTGTTGAAGCATGGCAAACCGGACGTGATTCTGCAGGTATTCCACGCCGACTACGATGGGCATACGAACCCTTTATTCAAAATATTCAAGTCGACACTACCGGTAGTAGTGACGGAACACCCCATCGCTTATGGTTTGATATTGATTGGCGCGTACCCGGCTATCGGGTGCAGGACTCAACCAGCGTATTTCGACCGGGCGTGTTTTTAAGTACATCAATTTTTGCCGTACGACTTCGTATGGATTCCGTCCGTTGTGGTACACGTCAAAATCCACAAGAACCGGTACCGGTGATTCTTGCGGGCAATCCTTCTCTTCGGTCGAATAGCGGTTCGATGACAATACCGATTTTCTCACTGAATACAAGTGGACGTATTGTTCAAGACACGGCTATGCTATATGCAGGTCCACGCCCGAGTCAGCTGCAAGCCGATATTAGTTGGCAGCTCTTTATTGGTAATAATGCACAAAATCAAACTCCACCACGACCATCGCAGCGTTACCTCCGCGGACTTATTCGGCTGAACTCTATGTTACAGCTGTACCCTGTACAATGGGAAGCCACCATAATCCTGAATTATTGAGACCTAAGCTTTTAATAAAGCCACTGATAATAAACTTACCGGCTTTTGTTGTTTCTACCTGAGTACCGATATACTGTATAACAATAAAGGCAGTGGGCACAAGCTCACTGCCTTTGTACATAGATTCGGTTATACGTGTCTGCCTCTCACTCCATCATTGTAATTGCCGTACATTTTGCACACCAATAACAGCAGAAGAACGATATTGTGCAGTAGGATACGACTGTTGATTGCCGAAACGATGTGATCGACTATGGGTACGTGAATATTCATTTTGCGTTGTAAATCTTTCCATCAGCTCTTGCAATGAATGTGCGGTTGACTCCATTGTTTGCGCTGATTGCACTGCCTGTTCTGACGATTCCGTAACCTGATGCGTAGCACGACGTACTGCTTCGGCTCGAACAGCAATATTCTGACTCAGTGTCATTTGCTCATCAGAGATTGTACTTAAAGACTGAATAATCCCTGCCATTTCATTAACACCTTTGATGATATGCTCCGATAAATGAGCAGCATTAGAAGCAATCTCTTTACCCTCGCGGACGGTATGCGTTCCTTCGTGCATAACCTTCACGACTTTCTCCGTCTCTTGCTGAATACGTGTAATCGTCCCCGAAATCTGCTTTGTCGCCATTTGTGTACGCTCAGCAAGCTTGCGTACTTCATCAGCAACAACCGCAAAACCGCGTCCTTGGTCGCCCGCACGTGCTGCTTCGATAGCTGCATTGAGTGCTAAAAGATTTGTTTGGTCAGCAATCTCTTCGATTACCTGGATAATTGCACCAATTTCTTGGCTAGAGGATCCAAGAGATTCAATAGTGCGAGCCGCCGTTTCGACTACAGTAGAAATATTACTCATGCCTTCAATGGTCTTATTCATAGCCGTAGCACTACGCTGTGCATCATTCGTAGCAGAATGTGCCACAACCTGTGCAGTTTTCATTTTGCTATCACCGGTTGTAATAGTCGATGTCATCGTTTGAATCGCTTCGGCAATTTCTTCAATCTCGCCGCGCTGCTGCAAAGCGATTGTTGAAAGTCGTGCAAGGTCTTGCGTCATAGCTCCAGAAAGTGCTGAAGTATCTTGTACTGATTTTTTTGCACCGGCAATGACAGTGTGAATATTTGCAATCGCACGATTATATCCGTCATTCAAACGACCAATGTCGTCATCGCGTTCGACAGTAATGTTTTGTGTCAAATCACCATTAGCAAATGACGCAACGCTCTCTAATAATCGCTCAACACTTTGCGCTAAATATATTTTTTGATCTTCGAGAGTTGTAATAGAATTTCGGATACTCTTGACCATAGCACCAAATGCCTGAGCTAGTTCGCCAATCTCGTCGGTATATTGATATTACACCGCAACATTCGTATTCCCATCAGCAACTTTTTGTGCGGCGGTACGAATTTCTTCAATGGGCTTTACGACAAGGCGCGATGCAAGCCAACCAATAAAGACTACCACGGCAACACTGACAACGATACCAATGATTTCAATCCATTGTCCGTTTTCGGCTCTTAAGATATTTTCCTTTGTTGTTGCCAAAGCAACCTCTTGCTTTTGATGTAGCATAGTTTCAATATCGGCTTTGAGTTTTTCAGCCGCAGGAATACAATCTTTCAGGAGGGTATTCACGACCGCTTCATTATCTTTTGCACGTGTTTGCTCAATGACGCGCCCACCGACTTTGCCAAACGCCTCCAACGACTCAGAATATTGAGCAAAGAGTTGCTTACCTCGCTCGGTACGCAAACTTGCTTGATATTTTGCACTATTCTCTTTTACCCGCCCAAGTGATGCGACAACACGCTCATGAAAATTCTTCATGCCGGCTTCATCACCACGTTGCATACAGTACACGGCATCACGTAAATCGACACGGATCATCAAAAAATTTAGGGAGATATTATTGAGATACTCCATAGGAATCAGATCTTTTTCGTAAACAATATTTGCAGTTTGTAGAACTGAAGTATTGGTACGAATATGATAGACCGCGTTTCCTACCATCAGCACATTCACCACAAGAAAGAGTGCTGTAATTTTTGTACGTAGTCGAAGATTCATAAACCACTGCATGGTAACCCCTATCAACACAAAAAATAAAAAATATGAGTTAACTATCCTTGAGTACAAGAGTACCTATCGAACACACCATACGACACACAACAAGACACATAGAAACACCGATCATACACTTGGTGCTTTTTTCGACACACTATATATACTTCCCCGAAAATTGAATACTTCTGCACATACACTAGCAATATTATGTCACTGCTTTTCTGTATTTACGCACGGCATACCCTTATTGATCACAGCAAAGTTTAGCTACATCAGCTAAATCGTAGCATGCATTATATCTATTTTTTAGGGGACGGCAAACAAAAATATGTCACTGCGATACGACTTTATCTGCATAAAGCAAAAGAGGTCCGTAAGAAATATTCTTACGGACCTCTTTTGTTAGATTAATTATAGCTACTCTTGTTTATCGAGCATACGCAACACTTCTGCGCTCACGAACCACAGTAACACGGATCTGCCCCGGATATTCAAGTTCTTCCTCGATCTTCCCGGCGATATCATGCGCCAAAGTATCAGCAAGTAAGTCGCCAATACGATCCGGCTCAACGATCACACGTACCTCGCGTCCCGCTTGGATAGCAAAGGATTTATGAACCCCCTCAAACCCTTGTGCCAAGCCCTCAAGTGTCGTGAGACGCTTGATATAGCTTTCGAGTGATTCGCGACGCGCCCCCGGACGTGCACCGCTAATAGAGTCAGCAGATTGCACAATTGGTGCAATGATAGATTCCATCGGAATATCATCATGGTGCGCACCGATTGCATTACAAATAATCGCATGTTCCTTGTATTTCTGGGCAATTTCCATACCCACAAGTGCATGTGGACCCTCGAGTTCTTTCGGTGCACATTTACCAATATCATGCAACAAACCAGCACGTTTTGCCTGAATCGGATCAATACCCAATTCGGTTGCCATAATACCTGCCAAATATGCAACTTCAATCGAATGATGCAATAAATTCTGTCCATAGCTGGAACGATATTTCATTCGACCGACATATTTCACGATTTCATTATGGACATTATGCAGACCAAGTTCGAGAATTGCATTTTCACCGATCTCGCGCATTTCTTCCTCAAGTTCTTTGGTTGCTTTTTCAACAATTTCTTCAATCCGAGTCGGATGAATACGACCATCATTCATGAGGCGCTCCAAGGACACACGAGCTACTTCACGGCGGAATGGATCAAAACCGGAAATCAAGACTGCTTCCGGCGTATCGTCGATAATCAAATCAACACCGGTTGCAGCTTCAAAGGCACGGATATTGCGCCCTTCACGACCGATGATTCGCCCTTTCATATCTTCACTGGCAAGATTAACTACTGATACTGTTGTCTCGACTGAATGGTCTGATGCCGTACGTTGGATTGCTTGTACGATAATTTTTTGTGCTTCTTTTTTGGCATTGAGTTTTGCATCATCACGCAAGTCTTTGATCATTTGTGATGCTTCATTTTTTGCCTCATTGACCATATTTTCCATGAGAAACTTTTTGGCATCTTCGCGTGACATACCCGTAATGCGCTCTAATCGGGCATTTTGCTCAGCAACAAGAGCATCAATCGATTTTTGCTTTACTGCAAGATCATCTTGTTTTTTCTTGAGCTCTTGTTCAAACTGTTGAAGTTGCTTTTCTTTAGTACTAATTTTTTCGACTGTTTTCTTTACAGCTTCATCACGCTCTTTGATCTTCTTTTCTTCATTTTGCAGTTTAGCGCGCTCGCTTTGAATTTTCGCATCATACTCTTGTTTCTTCTTGTGCCATTCATCTTTCACTTCTTGCAAACGTTCTTTTTTGCTGATTTCTGCCTCACGTTCTGCGTCGGAGACAAGCGTTTTAGCATGTTGTTCTGCTTGCTGAATAACACGTTTTCCGGTCTTGCTACTCAAGACATAGCCAATACCGAAGCCTCCGGCTATACCCGCCAACAGACCGATAATAATTGCTGAAATATCCATTGATGTGCCTCTCTTTCTGAAAATAAATCTGAAAAATTGAACGAATAAAAATTGGGGAAATACTTTTTTTATTTACACATGACACTCAAAAAATAACCGCATGACCTTGCCGTTGCCCCACTCAATGGGGAAGAGGTAATAAGAACTCTTGACGAATAATGCGGGTTGGCGCCCTCCAACATTTTGCTTCCACTGAATCTCATACATCATGCGATGCGACCTGCCTATAGCCGGATGAGATTTCACAGCACACAATATGTGCTCTGATGAGGCCTGTAATTTACTGGCGGAGCAATCCTCCCTGAAGGATGCAATTATAAGTTCTTATGTAACGTCAACAACGACAAGGTCATGCGGTTATCTTGTGCATAGACCGATTACGCGATCAAAGAACGGTTATTTTTACAAGGTGCAGGCTACCGAAACCTTTTCGAGTACAGGCATGACGATCGCAGATATTCACACACATAAAGCAAGGAGCATACCTTTATGCCGAAAGGACACGATCCATACGATCATTGAGGAATTCTGCCATTGCCGATAGTTCTTGGAGAAGTACGGCTTGCCCGGCAGAGTGTTCAGCAGAGACATCCATTTCTTTTTCGACAGCATTGAGTGTTGTCAGCAATAGTGCCGACATGGTCGAAGGGGCATTGAGTTTCGTGCGAATTTCTTGGAGTCGTTGATCAACAACCGAAGCAACCGTACGGAGCTTTGCCTCATCACTGCTGCGCAAATGATATTCTTTGCCACCGATTGTTACTTGAATTGTTTTCATAGCGATTGTATGAAAAAGAATGTGTGCACCTATTTGTACGTCGTTGTTGAAGATTTTCTTTTTGCGCCTTTTCTATTGAAAAAAACTTTCAGGAGAAAGACAAAGGAATCAGCGATGAAATTACGGATTTACACCGAATTGCCACACAGAAACATCGTTCTTTTGTCAGTAACTGCATCAGCTACTCTCGGAGTGTGACTGACGGTTGCGATTTAACCGTCAGCCACAGTTAGTTCGTAAGATTTGAAACCTACAGGAATTGAAGTTAGTCGCACACCAAACCTTTTCAAGGTTTTTTAGAATGCCAATGTCTCCCTATCTACCTTCTGTATTACATCATAATCGATTCTCGTTGCTGTAATTGTTCTTCTACAAGATGCAATGCTTGCTCAACATCGGCTCGAAGTTGTGCTTTTTCTTCATCAATGTGTAATCGTGCTTGTTCAAGTTGCGCACGAAGAGCAAGAATTACTTCTTCTCTTGCAGAGACCTCAGTCTGGGTTTGTTCATAACGTTTTGCAGCTTCTTCAATGGTAGAACGCAATTCTGACTCCGTCTGTTCTGCTTGTGCTAACTGAGCTGATATCTGTGCAATATGCTCTTCCATCGTTTTCTGCAAATCAGTAGTTGCCATAGAACTCTTTGTTCGCTCGATATTGATTTCTTCCCGAAGTTGCACAATAGTCGCTCGCTGTTCTTGTACATCTTGTTTGGTCAAGGCAAGTTCAAGCTGCAAAAGTTCAACTTCTTCATTTTGCGTATTTCGCATAGTAGAAAGTTCTTCTTCGTAGTGCTGTTGCACAGCGCGCATTTCATCGTGAACCCGCTCTCGCTCTTTCATGATATGTTCTTTGGCTGAATCATATTCCGCCAACAATTGATTATAACGACTTGAGGCTTTGTCAAGCTGTTCGCTAAATTCAACTTTTGCACTATGTTCTACTGCATGCAAACGGCTATCAAATTCTTGCTCCTGTTTCAGGAGTTGGTTTTGTAACTGAGCAATAGTTTCCTTATAACCTGCGACTTCATTTGAATGTCGAATCAATTCTTTGTTGCGTTGGACTAATTCTTTTTGGAGAATTTCTTTGTCTTCGCGGGTTCTCCGCATTTCTTCATGAAGGGTGTCGAATGCTTGGGTACGCTCACGCAAAAAAGTTGCTTCTGTCGTTAGCTCACCTACGGTCTTTTGCATTTCGTTGGTATGATGCTCTAACTCTTTGATACGCTCTGTATGACGAGCTGCTTGTTCATCCATAGCACGAAGAGTACCTTCTTTGTGCGCAAGATCACGCGTCATGTCGGCAATGACTTCTTCTTTGCGGAGAATCTCTTCATCATATTCATCAACTTTGTGGCGTAGTTCGACAAGTTCTTCAGCGTTTATTTCCAGAGAGATTAAACGCTTTTGTTGCTCATAATTTTGTTCTTCAAGTAATGTTGCACGCTCACGCAAGCCAATATTTTCCGTGCGCAGATGCAATACCATATCGCCTGCTCTACGCATAGCAGTCCACAACTGCTCAAGTGCCTGAAGGAGTTCCGGGGATGCTGATTGCATGCTCATAATATCATACTCATTAAAATGATTGTTCGTTGCTGCCGCACATTAGAAATATGCAAACACCGCAAGATACAAAAACACTGAAGTTATCGTTGAGGTTGTAGGCTCTTCGGACGATAGTACCTCGTCATCATGGCAACCGCAACGCTATAGTATGAGAGCTATGCATCTTAACTAGGGAGGAGGTTCGGTCAGAGTTTAGGATAAAGTTCTGTTTTTACCCAGGCATACTCCGGGGCAATAGCAAGTGCTTGTTCGAAGTATTGCTTTGCAAGCACTTTATTGCCGGCATCGAGAGCAACGACACCCAACCATGCAATAGAATCCACCAATCCCCATGTCGGGTACAACGATGATGCACTGCTCCGTGCACCTGCTTGTGCGCTAAAAAGTTTGTTTGCCTTGTGAAGGATTTCGACACCTTTTTTCTTACTGCCGCCAACAATGCTTGGCTTGTAATATGTCGCCACACCATGCAATAATTGTACACGAGGATTGTCCGGTGCAAGCGTAAGTGCTTTATCCATTAATGAGCCTGATTTTAAGCCAAACTGCATAGCAGAGAACAATCCCAAGCTTGCTTTTTGACCATAAGCAGCAGAAAGCAATGCGAAGCCGTCGGCAAACTCTTGATTAGCACGGACACATTGCTCTAAAGCATTAATAGCACGATTGAGATGCGCTTCTTTTTCTTGCTCCGGAGACAAATTTGATACACTTAACCGTGCATATCCAATATAGTAAAGCATCAATGCCTGTTGTTCGACAGTACCATTACCATACAGAGTAACCAGTTCTTTTTCTGCTTCGACAATCGTATTGCGATCACCGCGCAGTGAACCGATAAAAAGTTTGTTTTTAACATCCAATATGCGTTGTTCAACTATCATCGACGACCGCTCACTATATGCCATGATATCTGTTGCGGGCAAGCACATTATGCCACCCACGATAATTAGCGCTACTATCCACCGAGTAATACTCATGTGATTCTCCCCCATGATATTAACTTCATGATTACATTCAAGATTACCCCGACATCATCATTGACGGATGATGCTTTTCCATTACTTTAATCTTGCAAATTACAATACGACGGCACGACAATATGCTCACTTTCTCTTCTTTTTTTCAGTAATTTAATTGCCTTAATCATACATCCACGCATGTGCGTTATTCCATGCTTATTCAGAAGCTACTATGAAAGGTATTATCTTCCGAACATTTCTTGACTTAATCGAAGAAAAATTTTCTCTTAGCATTGTTGATCAACTCCTCGAAAGTACCAAAGACCAACTTCCTTCGCAAGGTGTGTACACAACAGTGGGCATCTACAGCCACGAAGAAATTGTTACATTGGTTGTTCAGTTGAGTCGTATAACAGGTATCGAAATACCTGTATTAATACGTACTTTCGGTGAATATCTATTTCATGTTTTATATCGGAAATACGCGCATTTATTTCGTGACATTCACCATGCCTTTCAGTTTCTTGAATCGTTAGAGGGATTCATCCATGTCGAAGTAAAAAAACTCTATCCCGAGGCTGAAATTCCTCGTTTTGCAACGAAGAGAATCGATGAAAAGACCCTATCGGTCTTATACATTTCTCAACGTCATTTTGATGATTTAGCCGAAGGTATGATCCTTAGTTGTATTCAGCATTATGGCAATTCTATTACGTTGATAAACAAACAAAAGCACGATGCCGATAGTTGTGAATTTATCCTAAGGGAAGAGTGATGGAACATATTATTGAACATACTAACTCTGCCTCAGAAGAGATTTCGCAATTACGGCGCGCCTATGAGCGTGAAAAACAAGCGCGTAGACAAGCGGAAGAACTCCTTGAAAGTAAAAGTCTGGAATTGTACGAAAAGAACAAAACTCTTGCCGAGCAAAATGCAGTTCTGCGTTCTGCCGAGCAATACCGTTTTCTTGTTGACGAGCTCAGTGATATTATTTTCCAAGTTGACAATAATGGTCATCTTATCTTCTTGAATAAAGTTTGGACAACGATCACTCATGTCTCCGTCGCAATGGCATTGGGTCGATCGTTTGTTTCTCTTGTACATGCTGACTCGCGACCTTTACTTCAAGAGCAATTCGAGCGCGTGTGGCAAGGTGACTCTGAAAAGATTCATCTCACTATCGGTATAGAATTCTCCGATCTGAAATTATCATGGTTCGAACTGCAAGCACAGGTTGTTAAAGAAGAAAACATCATCAAAGGAATTGCAGGACGACTCACCGATATTACCGACAAACAAACAGCACAGTTTCACTTGTACAAAGCACTAGAGCAAGAAAAGCAACTGAACACGCTTCGCGAGCAGTTGATTTCGACGAATTCACATGAATTTCGTACACCACTCACGGCAATTAAATCCTCTGCAGAATTATTGCTGATGTACTCTGACCGCTTGAATGAAGAAACAAGAAACCGATACTGTACAACAATTGATCAAGGTGTTGACAGCATCTTGAATATTATCACGGATATCCTCTTTGTGGATTCTTTAGAACGAGGTACTGTTCGGTGTGTATCCTCTTTAATGCAACTTGATATTGCTTGTCATGACATTCTTTCGATGTATAAACCCAAGAAAAGTAACTATATCCCCCAGATTCAACATACCAAACTTGGTAATCCACATCTTTTACCGATTGATTCAACAATTCTTGCGCATGCCATACACACATTGCTTGATAATGCCATACAACATAGAAGTGAACCGATATTTATCGAAACTCTGTGCACAGACAATGAAGGTATCATTACCCTCTACGATTCAGGAGTAGGTCTGCCAAAGCATGTTGTTGATAATCTTTTTACTCCGTTTGTTCGTGGCCAGAATTCCTACACACAATCAGGCGGTGGCATGGGTTTGTACACCGTTCAGCGATTGATACACATTCATGGTGGGACCATTACTCATACACCACGCGAAGGTTTTGGCACTTGTTTTACCATAACTTTACCTCGCTTCACTTCTCAACAATAAGATAGCACAGAAAATTTGCTTAGGAGTATCTGCATTTGTATATAGATACTATAGTTACTCTTTGTTTTGCTGATGCGGAATAAAAAAGAGGAGAATGGTTCCCGGTATGGCGGCAAGAACGCAAGCCGTAAAAAGCCCTGAGTATCCATAATGTGCCTGCAAGAAACCACTGGTTGAACCGGACAGCATCATACCAAGTGCCATAAAACCCGTAGAAATTGCATAATGCGATGTTTTGAATTCACCTTTTGAGGTGTATAACAAATACACCATAAAAGCAGTGAATCCAAGTCCATACGCAAACTGTTCGGCAATAATACACAGTTGCGCAATCGGGTACACAATCGCAGGCATACTCATAAAAGGCAAGTGTACACTCATCTCACCTCGTGGTTGTACTACCGCTAAATACACAAAAAGGATATTGGGAACATGCATGGTAATAGTTAACCATAAGAACACTTTTCGGAGAGTAAATCTTTGTACGATAATACCACTCACAATCCCTCCAATCACCAACGCAAGCACGCCGAATGTGCCATACATTACACCAACTTCTGTTACCGTAAAGCCCATGCCCCCTTTGGCAATCGGATCAAGTAAAAAAGGTTGAACCATTTTGACAAGCATGCCTTCACCAAATCGGTACAACAGAATAAAGGCAATGACAATACCGATTTTCGGTTGCAAAAAATATGTCCGAAATGCCTCTCGATATGCTTCCACCCCTGTACCGGCTTGTGTAGCGGGACGGTCAAAAGCAGAGACGGGCAGTATAGAACGATGATAAACCCATAATATGCCAAATACTATTGCCGCAATAGAAAATGCAATCGACCATCC
>DHLT01000063.1:0-436 GCA_002405405.1 Ignavibacteria bacterium UBA4661
GCAAAAATACAATTACAACTTATTCGGTTGATACTGGAGAAATTCTCTGGGCAAGGAAAGATTTAAAAAAATGTGGGACAGTTCAGCACTTTGACTTCGATACAGAGTTGGTTTTCGTAACACTGGAGAGCCAAGCGACTCATATTGTTTCATCCGACACAGGAGAAACAATTCAGAAAATAACCGCAGCCCAAGGACTTTGGGGACTTGGAAGCCGAACCCAAGTTATTGTTGAGAAACGTGACCGAATAAATCTGACGGACAAACACTTTAAGACAGTTAAAACTTTACCAAAAAGAACTTTTGCAATACTGGACAGCTCGTGCTCGATTAACAATGTTTTTGTTTCGTATTCAGCTGGACCACTCGAATCCATTGACCTCGAAAGCTTCGAGCCAACGTGGACAAATAAGCCCGTTGGACACTTTTTAAATAC
>DHLT01000063.1:560-911 GCA_002405405.1 Ignavibacteria bacterium UBA4661
TAAGCACGTTGGACACTTTTTAAATACGGCATTTAACTCATTGGACAACAAAGTCATTGGAATCAGATGGGAGTACGAAAAAGGAAGCAATAAATTCCTAAGCGTTTTAAATTCTTCAACTGGAATCATTGAGAGCGAATTTGACCTTGGTGTCATAGTCGAACATTCGTTTTTGAAACATGGCAAGTATTTACTCACGAGCACGGGTCGGCTAATTTCCACTGTTGACGGAAAGACAATTAAGGAGTTTGACTTCGAAAATAGTTAGGAAGATGGCACGACTACCAACAAAAATGTTTATGCAATGCGGAGGTTTGGTGTTTCCTTGTAGCTTTATTTTTCGAACAATTA
>DHLT01000063.1:1115-5875 GCA_002405405.1 Ignavibacteria bacterium UBA4661
TAAAATCTCCGTAGCCGATTTTGGCCCAGTTTCGGGCTGCTGACCGGACCCACCGGAAAAATATCCGGGCTCGGGCGTTACGCGTATGGGGGCAAGCCGTAAATTAGGGTTGGCATAGTGGAATATTTGCAATGGATTGGGTATTCCTAATTTTAGCCGCTACATTAGATTTGAGGAATGAGGAACTTGTTGATTTTGTTCTTGTTGACATCCGTTTGCGCAATGGGGCAGGACGACCCTTGGGACAACTGGAATAGGACTTATCAAGAGGTTGACGTTCCTCGATTACTTTTGCGGGAGCAAGTCTACGCAGACAGCATTGACTCGGATCCACGGGCTGTGAAATTCTATGTCCGGCAAAAGGCTTACCGGTTCAGCGGCAAGTTTACTGGCCAATGGAGGAGGCTATCGGACGAGAGACGTGAGGTGATGAAATCAACGTTCAAAATACTTAGCGGGGCGAATCCAATTTTTGATGAGACAAAGGACGAGGTGGCAATTGAATTTGAAGGACAAACTCATTGGCTGCCGATTCAGCCTCAGTTGGTTAAGCCGTTCAAAAAGGAAATCAAGAAGGGGACCGATGTGTTTTTGTATTGTATGTACTTCAATCAACACAAGGCGGACGGCAGACTATTTAATGTCTTCTTCATTTCTGAATTTAGGAATGATCGAAAATGACAGTAGCCACAACAGTATGTTTGTGCCGTTGGCCGCTACGACATTCGAAAAATGAAACTGACGTATGCACCTGCCTGGAAGAGACTCTTCGCGTTTTGGGCGGATATGGTGGTGATGTCGGTGATGCTGACGTTGCTGTCGATCGTCTTTGAAATACCCCCTTCGATGGACGGCTGGTTGTCGTTTGCTCTTTTCATGGGTTACAACATTACGGCCGAGTGTTGCTTCGCTGCCACACTGGGCAAGCGGCTGCTTGGCATACAGGTGGTACGCCATGGCGGTGCTGCGCCTACCTGGCGTTCCGCCTTCTACCGCAATTTTGGAAAATTTATTTCACCCTTGCCGTTGTACTGGGGGTTCATTCGCATTCTCACACCGAGTTTTCCACAGGCCATTCACGATGAGGTAGCGCGGTGTTTTGTGGTTGAAAAACGGGGGGCATCAAATCTGGATCCGCATGTAAAATCTCCGTAGCCGATTTTCGCCCAATTTCGGGCTGCTGACCAACCTACCCTAAACCCACCGGAAAAAAATCCGGCCTCGCGCGTTACGCGTATGGGGGCAAGCCGTAAATTAGGGTTGGCATAGTGGAATATTTGCAATGAATGTATTCCGATGCGGTGGGTAATGCCTCGGAACAGATTCGTTGCTTCGCACATTGGCACATTTGCTAGCCGCACGTTCCAACGCAATACCAAAGCAAGCAAAAGAGCCAATTAACCCAACGCACCGACAGAGAAATAAAATAGACACAAACAATGAGAGATGAGGTTAAAGTATATGTTTACGGCTCATGCCACTTCTCGGGACGACTTGACACAGATGACGCAGTTGGAAATGGCGGTTACGGAGTTGTACTCAATGTAAATGGACAAAAAGTAGATGAAGTAGCGGGAGGCTTTTCCAACACGACAAATGCTCGAATGGACATAATAGGAATAACAGAAGGTCTAAAAAGAATTAAGAATCCAAGTAATGTAACCGTATATCTGTCAAATGGGTACGTTGTTGACACTTTGAAAAAAGGTTGGCTTGAGAAATGGAAAAAGAACGGATTCAAAAATAAAAAACATGTCGAGCTGTGGAAAGATTTAGACGCAGTTATTCAAGCGGGCTCCCATAACCTAAATTTTAAACATGCTAAAGAAGTAAAATGTTCGAAGGACTTTTTAATTGCTGAAGAACTCGGTAAGAAAATGTCTGGAAAAACGAATCTGCCTACAGATTTGCAATCCGACAATGGAATATTTGAAATAGAGTCTAACAATGTTCGAGAAACCATCAACCCACTTGAGTTTGAAGACGACACTCCAATACTTGATAGTGTTTCTGTTGATGCATCTTCAATTGGTAATCCAGGGCCGACCGAGTACAGAGGGGTAGAAACAAAGACAGGAAAGGTAATTTTTCAAATGAAGTACGAAAAGGCTACAAATAATATTGGTGAATTTTTGGCAATAGTTCACGCTCTTGCATTGTTTAAGAAAGAAGGAAAGGAACTAAATGTGATTTACAGTGACAGTGTAAATGCAATTTCTTGGGTCAAGCAGAAAAAGTGCAAAACCAAGTTTGATAGGACCGAAGAAAACTCAAAGGTTTTCGACCATCTTGATAGAGCTGTCAAATGGCTCAAAGCCAATACATACGAGACCAAAATTTTAAAATGGAATACAGCAGCTTGGGGACAAATTCCTGCCGACTATGGTCGTAAATAATCGACTCAAAGTCTTAAATTGGAATGTTGAATTTGAAACCCGAGGCATGATTGAAGAAACTAAGACCAATCTAAGCGCGCTAAATGATAGACAGAAAGAAGCAGTTATCAGTGATGAGAAGCGCTTACTTGTTTTGGCAGGAGCAGGTTCAGGTAAGACCAAGACCCTCCTTCAAAAGCTTGTTTATCTAATTGAAGAAAAAAACGTAAGTCCTTCGGGAATACTTGCAATCACATTTACTAAGAATGCCACAAATGAAATGATTGACCGCTTAATCGTTTCAGCGGACAATACCGGAGAATATGAAAAAATTCTTGTTGATAAATTCAAAAGTAAAGCTGACAAAGACAAAGAACGGTTTAACTATCAAAGGAAGTTTAAATGGATAGACTCACTTACAATTAGAACATTCCATAGCTTTTGCTACAGTGTTTTAAGAAATCATGGAGTGAATGAATTTGACAACAAATTCAGAATAATTGGAGACGAGAAAAAAGACGAAGAAGACGAATTATCAAAACATGTTGCCCCTGAAACTGTATTTGAAGTCTTCCACAAAATACTGATAGAAGAATGCGAGAAAACCGATTTTCTGCTTCGTTTAAAGCGTTACGTTTTAGACTACATAATTGATAAAATACATCTCGATAAGAACCAAAGCAAGTTCGCGCCCAAAGATGGCAAATATTTTACCGCTTTAGATGGAACCAAAGTAAGGTCGAAATCAGAACAATTTATAGCAGATTGGCTCTACCGACATAGCATAAAGTATGAGTATGAGCCATTGCTCAACGTTAAAGACTTCACATTTCATCCCGACTTTTACATTCCAGAAGCAAATCTTTACTTGGAACATGTCAGTGAAAAAAGCTACTCGACAAAGGATAAAGAAGAGCAATTTAAAAAAGGCAATCTCCTATTGGTAAAGACTTATGAGAGCATGACAAAGGACTCTGCACTTTTTAATCACACTTTAAATAAAGTCATCAAGAACCGTCTTCCAGCAAATTACCATTTTAATGCAGCCCTTACTTACAAAGAGGAATTCAACGGCTATCATGAAGACGTAAAAAAGTTTCTCACTCAAGTCATTAGGATAACCGACATGATTAAAGTTGAAAATATCAGCACTCAGACGGTCTTAGGTAATGCAAATAAAGACCAACAGGAAAGAGTAAGGAGCTTTTATGATTTAGCAATACCAATCGTTGAGAAATACGTAACTTATAGCACAGACAAATCCTACCTCGACTTCAATGACCTTATTTCAATGACTACTTCTCTTTTTAAAAACCATCCGGACATTGCCAATAAGTACAAAAGCAAATTTCAATTCATTTTAGTTGATGAGTTCCAAGACGTTAACAATCTACAGGTTGAATTAATAAAACTAATGCTCACAGACGACACACAACTTTTTTGCGTTGGTGACGATTGGCAAAGCATTTACGGGTTTAGAGGTTCGAATGTGAGCTATATTATAGAATTTGAGAATCACTTTAAAAACGCTCGGGTTATTAAGTTAAATCTGAATTATAGGAGCACTCAACATATTGTCGGAGCAAGCAATGAAGTCATAAAACATAACAAGTTTAAGGTTGACAAGGACATTCACTCTTCAAAAAAATCAGAGCATAAAATTGTTGTATTTGCCGGAAATAGTGAGGAAGAAAATATTCAGTTTGCAATTGAAGAGGTTCGAAAATTCCAAGACGAAGGATTAACAAGTGAGGACATTCTGTTTCTTTATAGAAGGAGTAAAATGTTTAGTAATTCTTTTAATCAAGACAAGTCCTACTATCATAGATTAAGGGATGAAGGGTTAAAAGTTCAAGGAAAAACCATTCATGCGGCAAAGGGACTTGAGGCTAAGGTGGTTTTCATAATTGGACTTACAGAAGGGGACGGTGGGTTTCCTGACATTTGGCTTGAGGACAGAATCTTTCAACCAATTAAAAAGGCCAACCACGACTTATTGCTTGAAGAAGAGAGACGACTCTTTTATGTAGCAATGACAAGAGCGAAGGAGAAACTCTTTCTAATAACAGAAAAAGGAAATGAGTCGAGTTTTTTAAAAGAAATCCCTGAGACTTTTACCGTACGGACAAGTATTCCACTCAAATCAATGGTGGACAAGGTAATCACTTGCAAAAAGTGCTTCAGTGAATTGAATAAGTTATGGATTATGTGTCCTTATTGTGGTGAAAAAGTAAACGGACAACAGAAATAGGGCTTCGAAAAACCACACCAATGCCACTGCCGCACAATCCGACACACAATCAAAGCAGTGGCATCCGTGTGGTTTAAGTACGGTGAATGCGTGGCACGATGCACAACAAAAGTAGCTGTTGCACAACTGCTCAG
>DHLT01000106.1:0-6728 GCA_002405405.1 Ignavibacteria bacterium UBA4661
GAATACCCCATTCTTGGTGTAGTTGAGGTGTCATGCCGCTAAACTCTCGCTCAAATTCGCGGAGTAATTCTGCACCAATTTTTTGAATTGCTTTTTGCGAACGGATATTCTTCGCACCGATATGAAAAAGGACTGTATCAACATACTGAAATGCATAATCAAGCAAGAGTTTTTTACAAGAGCGGTTGTGTTCCTTACCCCAATACGCGCGGCTGACAAAAGTAAATCCAATAGCAATGCTTGATTCTTCAGGTTTGTAGTCGTAGAATCGTGTCGAGCCAATGGGTTCATTTGTTATAGCATCAAGGATCAAGAATGCCATACCACCTGCAATTGCACCATCAAAAAAATCTTGAAATACTTCGCGCTTATAGCGTTCTTTGGCAGGGTGCTGTTCCCATATCAGTGGATCGGAAGCAACAGCAAATAAGCGGTCTGCATCTGATGCGACAAGGGGAATAAGTTTAACTAATGAGTCAGAAAGTTCAGGTTGCCAGTTAGGTAGCGATGCCATGTATATCCTTAAAAATGCAATAATTATACTGCGATGTATTATGGTTTTTGAGCAAATACAGTGATACTGAAAATACCATGTACGCCGTTTTTAAATTCTGCTATTTCTTGTTCGCTCAAGTATGAGCGAAGAATACTATCCGGCAAGATAATCGGCTTTTGTTTTTGTATGGTAACACCAATAAATCCGACTTGGGCAATATACTTTGCATACTGTTCTTTTTGTATTGCACCGGCAACACATCCGGCATACATTTCTGCATCATGTTGTAGAGCAGAAGGTAGTTCGCCGACAAGAACAATATACGAAATACTGCAATGCCCACCCGGCTTGAGGATACGATAAATTTCTTGGAAAACCTGCTGTTTATTGGGTACAAGATTTAACACGCAATTGCTGACAACGACATTGGCAATGTTGTCTTCAAGGGGAATATTCTCAATGTCGCCTTCACGAAATTCAACATTAGTATAGCCGAGAGCTTGTGCATTTGCGCGAGCTTTTTCGAGCATGGCAGGTGTAAAATCAATACCGATAACATAACCGCTCTCGCCTGTCTCTCGACGCGCAATAAAGCAATCATTACCGGCACCCGAGCCAAGATCGACAACGGTATCACCTTGCTGTATGTGCGCAAACTGTGTGGGCAGACCGCACCCCAAACCCAAATCTGCTTCGGCAACATAACCGTCGAGATTGGAGTAATCATCGGACATAATGTTGTACACATCATCAGATGAACAACAGACAGATCCACAACATGCTGCATCTTGCACCGCAATGTCTTGGCGGGCGATTGCACCATATTTTTCACGGACGAGTGCTTTAAGGTCGGAAGGAGAAGAAAGTGTTTTCATGAGGTCAAGAAAAAGGAATGTAAGAATAAGGTTTAGCAACATGGATCTTCTGTTGGTGCGGTTTGTACACCTGTATCATTGAGTGCTTGAAAATGTTCCGGTATTGTTTGCGAGGTATCGCGTTTCATATTATCAAACTTGCGAAACCAAACACCCATAAAGTCTTTGAACTTCATCCATGTGCGTTCATTAATACAATAGCACACAGCAGGACCTTCGATTTTGCCTTTAATAAGTCCGGCACGCTTGAGTTCTTTCAGGTGCTGTGAAACAGTCGATTGTGCAAGGGGGATCTCAGCAACAATATCGCCGCAGACACAGGAATTTGTTCTGAGCAAATGCTCAAGAATAGCAACACGTGCAGGGTGTGCAAGTGCCTTGAGGAGAGCTGCAATGTCATTTTGTCTCTTAGAGAATTCTTCAGTTTTTGATGTGCCCATACTTCATGCTCCTTTGTGAAACCATAATGAAAGAAAGTCAATCTTATCGCAATATACCGATAAGAGTTGTTTTATCGTAATAATACGATGAGTTTATTTTTTTTTATATGTGTTGAAAACAAGCTTGCTTTCTGCGCACATTCTTTGCATTTTCGGTTAGTTTGCTGTGCACAAAATGATGATCTGTGTATCATAATGTTTTGATTCTTTCTATCACCAATTTGCTGAATTGTATGATCAACCCCACAACACTCAACCGATTGCATTTTCAACACTTGGCTATACGATTGCACATACAGGGCTATTCAGAAGAACAGATTCGTAAGCAGGTGCAACTTGATGGTCAACCCGCTAAATGGTCGGCTGCACAGAATATTGCTCATCTTGGTGCATACCAAGAACTTGTAACACGTATTCGTATCCCGGGTATTGTGGCAGGTGTATTGACATCTTTTGAGCCATTGAAGTCTGATAATGATGCCGATTTTTTAGCTTGGTGTGAATACACGACAATCAATATGCTGGATACATTAGAATCTACACGCAATAATTTTATTGAGTTAACAGAAGATCTTTCCCCTGATGATCTGGCACAAACAGCGACTCATGCCCGCTATGGCACGATGAATGTCGAGCAGTGGATTGAGTTCTTTTTACTTCATGAGGCACATCATATCTTTACAATCTTTCGGCGATTACGAGGGGTGGCGTGAAGTTTCAACCCAGGATAAGGCACTATTTTACAAGATTTATTGAGTTTTCCACACGAAGGCATGAGTTTTCCACATAAAAACACAAGTTTTCCACATGTGGTGTGTGTGACTGAGATTTTCCACATTAATGTTTTGAGCTGTTAATCTTTCTATCATGAGCGACGACGATGGCAGCACTTTTTGTTGACATACACCCGGTAACGCCACAGCCTTCGCGTCTTGAGTCGGTTGCGATGGAAATAGAGCGTGGAGCGGTGATCTTGTATCCTTCTGATACGGGATTTGCGTTGGGGTGTACATTGGCAAATAAGTCGGCAATCGAAAAAATTCGTATCATCCGAAATTTACCGGACAATAAACACCTGACGTTTTTATGTGATTCACTCACGCATATTGCAGAATATGCCAAGGTAAGCAATGCGATGTACAAAACTATCAAGCGATTGATTCCGGGACCGTTTACCTTCATTTTGCCGGCGACAAAATCTGTCCCTCGTTTTGCTCAAGACCCCAAACGCAGAACAACCGGTATTCGTGTGCCACAGAATACCATTGCTCTTGAGTTAATTCGTGCCATTGCTCATCCATTGATTTCGATTTCTGCCAAAACAGATGATGGACACCAAGAGCCGTACGAAGTTATCGAAGCATTGCAGCATCGTGTTGATATTGTTATAACATCGCCCTATTATGACTTTGAGGGAGAATCTACCGTGATCGATATGACCACGGACGAATTTGCTATGATTCGTGCCGGTGCACGCTATGAAGAGGCACTTCCATATATGGCAGACATGCCTGACTAAGGGAGTAGCAACCGCAAGGCAAACAAAGTCAGATAAGCACCTTTATACTTCTAAGACCGCCGTTGTACGTTCAGTCATGAGGGCGATAAACTGTTGAAAAAGGTAATCTGAATCATGCGTTCCCGGGGATGCTTCGGGGTGATATTGCACGCAGAAGACGGGCAGTGTTTTGTGGCGAAAACCTGCAACACTTTGGTCGTTGAGGTTGGTATGGGTCAGTTCCAAGAAGTCCGGCATAGTATCGTGCGCAACACCAAAGCCATGATTTTGCGAGGTAATTTCAATGCGACCGAGCAAGTGATTCTTAACCGGATGATTAGCGCCACGATGACCAAAGCGCAGTTTGTAGGTCGACGCACCAAAGGCAAGGGCAAGAAGTTGATGTCCCAAACAAATACCAAATGTTGGAAACTCCTGTACTAGGGCACGAATAGTTTCGATAGTGTAGGTAACAGCTGAAGGATCGCCGGGACCATTTGACAAAAACAGACCATCAGGTTGAATGGCACGAATATCATCAGCTGTTGCATTGCTAGGAAAGACGATGACTTCGCAATTGTATTGTGCGAGGCGACGCAAAATGTTACGCTTAATACCATAGTCAATTGCCGCTACCCGAAAGCGTTTGGTTGATGTAAATCCTTGTGTACCGAGTAACAAAGGTTCGTCTTGGGACTCAAATGTATACGATGCTGATGTCGTAACAAATCGTGTCAAGTCGAGACCCTCCATTGAAGGAATAGACCGTGCTCGCTCAACGAGCACAGATGCATCAGATTCTTTCGCTGAGATAATACCGCGCATCACACCTTCGCTCCGCAGGATGCGTACTAAACTTCGAGTATCAATGCCCTGAATACCAATTTTTTTATGATGGATGAGATACTCTTCGAGTGATTGTACTGCGCGCCAATTAGAATGAACGCGAGCATATTCACGCACAATCATACCTTCGGCTTGCAAGAAAGGAGACTCACCATCTTCGGGCGTGATACCATAATTTCCAATATGCGGATAGGTAAAAGTGAGAAGCTGTCCACGATAGCTTGGGTCGGTCAGGACTTCTTGATAACCTGTCAGAGCAGTGTTAAACACTACCTCGCCTTGTGCTTCAACTGTCGTGTCACCAAAAGCAAATCCCGAAAAAGTCATTCCATTTTCTAATGCAAGCAGGGCAGGAGTCATAGTCATACGAGGAAATATCAATGGCTCAAAAAGTGTGCATGATTTGCACCGAATGAATTGCAAAAGCCAAAACTATGCAATGTCTGCTGTGCCACAAAAGAATAACGCAGAACAAAGCTTATGAAAGGATGTAGGACATATCGGAACTGCGCCGTATTTTCAAGTGTTAAATAAGCATAGCAAAGTCTAATGCAAATTGTGCGCAACCCCAAAAGCATTGTGCAAATGGCACACAATGCTGCTGTCATCAAACGAGTTTCATCTTCCCAATACAATCAAACATACCGCCTCATGTCCCGTTAGCACAGAGTAGTGCTTACCGTACTGCTCATGGTACTCCCCATGAACAACATAAACAACAGCCCCTTGCCACGGAAGCTCAATATCGTGTCGGCAACAGAGTTCTTGTCCTGAATCAGAGTTATGAACCAATGAGTGTGTGTGGCGTTCACAAAGCCATTAGTTTACTCTTTCTTTCGAAGGCAGATGTCGTAGAGATTTATCCCGATCATGTTTTGCGCTCTGTATCGCTTGTGCTGGAATATCCAAGCGTGATTCGTTTGCGCCGTTATATTCACTTGCCTATCAAATCAGTTGAACTTTCGCGTAAAAATGTCATGCGCCGTGATAATCACCAATGCCAGTATTGTGGTGTAACTAAACCACCCCTGACGGTCGATCATGTCATGCCTCGTTCACGCGGTGGTCAAGATACATGGGAAAACCTTGTTACAGCATGTATCAAATGTAATGTGAAAAAAGGTAATCGCACACCGGAAGAAGCACACATGAAGCTCCGTGTTGTACCACGCAGACCCAGCCATGTTGCATTTCTTAAAAATTTCGGTGGTGATATCCATGAAACATGGCGACCATACCTTTTTATGTAATCATTGATATGTTTGTTTTTCGTAGAATGTAAGCAAATTGAGTTGCTATGATTTCAGTAAATTGTCCGAAGAAATCAAGAATACTCTCTGAGAAAAACACATGGTAATATATAGACCCATGATGCAACTCTGTAATACCTCAATCCCACAACATTATGCGAAGATATTCTTTACCTTACTTGCTGTTGAGTCTTTCAATTTGTTCGTTTGTTCTAAGTACTCATGCCAAAGTGTTATGTCAAACAGGAAGTATTGAAGGGGTCATTACACTCCGCTTGCAAGTAAAAAGTGCACGTGCACTGCGCGGTAATGCATACCGCACGCAAACAAATACAGCAAGCCCTGCCAAACAAGATGTTCCGCGCTTTGATGATGTTATTATCAGTATGCACCCGCAGTCATTCAAAGTAAAAACGACACCGATCAAGGATAATACACCGGCAACAAGAATTGTTCAGCAGAATGCAACATTTATTCCGCATGTGCTACCGATTGTTCAGTACTCAACAGTATATTTCACCAATGAAGATCCTTTCTATCATAATGTTTTTAGCGTCACGCCCGGTGCGAAATTCAATGTAGGACGTCGGGCTAAAGGTGAAATTTTCGGTCAGCAAATGCCTGATTCTGATGTCCTCAAATCAGAAATCAAGGGGCTTGGTGAAATACGCCTCTTTTGCGATATCCATTCACAGATGAATGCGGTGATCTTAAGTCTTGATACGCCGTATTTTACTCGTGCCGGATCTGATGGCTCATATTCTTTACCACAGCTGCCTATTGGCAAGTATGAACTGCGTATCTATCATCCCGATGCCGGTACGCATCGTCAAAGTGTGGATATTAAAAACGGCGAAAAAGTAGTCACCAATTACACTGTAACCAATTAAGTCATGATTTCTGTTCTGTGGTCGGTATGAAGTTCGGCATCAATATCAAACTTTTTCTTGTTCTATTCGCGTTTACCCTAATTGTAATTGTGGGTATCGTGAGTGTAATGTCACGCATGATGGAGAACTCGATATCAACAAAGGTTATCAGTGATTTTTATCATGCACAGACGATTGGTAAAAAAGAACAACTCTTGCGCTATGAGCGATTATTGGAATCGGCGAGTTTGATTGTTGAAAATTCTACTTTCAAAGCCAATGTCTCGCTGGAGCAATCAGGGCAGAGTATTTCGCCTGCATATCATGCTTCGGTACAGTTTAGTGTTGAAGAATTTGCACAGTTTGTTGTGGCAGACATGTTTGTTGTACTCAACAAACAAGGTAGGGTAATTGCACGACTTGGCGAACCGGATCGCTATGGCGACGATGTGCT
>DHLT01000106.1:6855-10517 GCA_002405405.1 Ignavibacteria bacterium UBA4661
CGGCTTACGAGATTGCTTGGCAGGTATTGCTCCACCATTGGTACCGGAATCTGTCACGATTTTCAAAGAGCGTGGTGTGTTATATCAAATTGTCAGTGTGCCGATTGTACTTGGTGTTGTTGGACAAGAGTCAATTGTGGGAGTATGTATTCTTGGTAAAAAAATTCTGCAAGAAGATCTTGCCAGTATGGCATCATCAACAGGGTTAGATATTGTTATTGCCGATAGCAATGATGTTTTGGTAGCTTCGCGAGCAACGGAGTCGCGCGACATCAAGAAAATTCAAGAAGAGTATGCCGCTACAATTCAGACAGCTCTGCAAACACGGAATGTCAGTTCGGCACTGACAGCAAGATTGTATAGCCAAGAAAATCTTATTGCCTTCTCACCGGTGGGGAAAGGGGCAGAGGCATACTATGTCTTTGTTGCCTCAAAAGATAAAGAGTTGGCATTGCTACGAGAATTGCAAAAAGTCATAGTGTTTGTTGGTGGTGCAGCATTGTTGATTGCTATTATCGTCGCATATTTTATTGGTCGAAGAGTGACACGTCCGATTATTGCTCTTACTCACGCTATGGCATCAGCATCGCAAGGCGATATGAATGTTACGGTGCAATATCATGCGCATGATGAGATTGGTGTATTAGCGCAGGCATTTAATCAGATGATGGTGTATTTGCGTGAGCGACTGCACCTGATGAAGTATGTCGGATCACATACGCAAGCAATGGTCTCGTCTCGTTCGCATGATGAAGCAGGACAAGAGTTAGGCGGTTCGCGTGTTTCAATGGCTGTACTCTTTTCCGATATACGAGGATTCACCGCTTATAGTGAACGCGAAGAGCCGGAAAATATTGTTTCCATGCTCAATGCGTGTTTGGGATTGCAAAGTGCTATTGTACAAAAATTCGGTGGCTCAATTGATAAGTTCGTGGGCGATGAGCTTATGGCTCTTTTCTCCGGTGATGATAGTGTTGCTCGTGCGATTAGTTGTGCGGGCGAAATACAGCAAGCAATGCAAGCACAGTTTACAGTGGGTTATAACTTATCTATTGGCATCGGGATTAATTATGGTCCGATGGTGTTGGGAAATATCGGTGCAGAGCATCGTATGGATTATACTGTCATTGGTTCAACGGTCAATTTAGCAGCACGATTGTGTTCGGCAGCAGAGCGTGGGCAAATTCTTATTCGCCATGATATCCTGCAAGAGTTTGCACCAACGACACGCATACGAAGCATTCAGCCACGACAGTTCAAAGGTATTCTGGATTCAATCGATATTGCAGAGGTGGAGTATGACGGTGAGTAAATGCTTACATAGAGTTCATGTGCTGATGTATGTTGTGGCATGTGTTGGCTGTAGCTTGTTTGTACCATTGTATGGACAAATACAAATCAATGGCGAAGCAAATTTTGAAGTATCACGCGGAGGTGAAGACTCACGCTGGACGCTCAATGAAATACCGAATGATTTTCGGTTTTGGCATCTTTCAATTTATCAGTTGAATGTATTTGGTTCAGCAGTGATAGATGATGAATTCTTTTTTGATACACGTGTTCAATTTGATAAGTGGCAAACAGGTACGCTGAATGCGCCGCGCATTGCTCAAGTTTCTGCAACATGGCGACCGAATGAAGCGGGATACAGCATAACAGCAGGTCGCTTTATAAGTCCACTCGGCTTGTATCCCAAGCGCCAGCTCCAAAGTCAAAACAATGTGGTGAATATGCCTTTGGCATACAGCTACTACACACAAATTTCCGAGACGGTTGGATTCTGGCCCCCGCCCCCGACAGCCAGCCAATTTCTAACAACAGATAGTGGTTTAACTACGGCATACTATGGTGGGTATCTGACGGGTGCAATGGCAGAGTTGGTGATAGTTCCTCACACACTGACATTGATTGGTGGTATAACGAATACTACACCGGGTTCTCTGCAAAACTATTTGAATACCGATGCTTGGAATGTACTTGCCAAAGTGCAATACAAACCAACAGCAATGATTGATCTTGGTATTGGAGTTTCAACCGGCAAATACATACGCCGCACGTCGCGGAATGATAGCATTTTTTCTGAAGCCAATCGTGCTCGTCAAACACTTATCGTTGCCGATCTGGTGCTCGCCAATGGCTATTGGGAAGTATCCGGTGAATTCTTGTATTCACTGTGGAATACACCAAAATTTTCCCGTGGACGATTTATCCAAAATGCTGATCGTTCGCTCTTTATGGCGGACATGGCAAACTATGGTTGGTATCTTGATGCGCGCTATGAGCCGCCATTTGCCAGTGGTCTGTTCTTGACTGCACGGTGGGAAGGCGTTCGTTTTGCAAATTATGTGAATGAAGCAGGACAGACCATCGCATGGGAAAACACTTTTCCGTCAACACGCTATACAGTTGGTATTGGGTATAAACTTTCTCGTGGTATGCAGGTCAAAGCCGCAGGTTCATATCAAACACTAGATGGCGGCTCGCCAAAGCTAGACCTCTACACCATACGTGCTATGCTGTCAGTCATGTTTTAAAGCATGATGTGTACAAGTATCCTATCGGAGCATCTGGATGAATGAGAGAGAATGTCTCGTTAATGTCCGACTGCTCGCTTCCGAATGACGCCACCCTTGGTATCGCGAATACTTTGCATAATAACAAATGCCTGAGGGTCGATTGCATGAAGAACACGATAGAGTTTGTGAATTTCTAAACGGGTAATCACTGTATAAAGAATTTCAAGATCGTCTCGGGCATCACCATGACGTGCGAAGCCCCTACTGCCTTTGTATATCGTGACACCGGCACCAAGTTCGGAAGTGATGGCGACACGAATATCCTCAGAGCTGGAGGAAATAATGGTAACACCAGTGTATTCCTCAATGCCATCGATAAGAAAATCAACCATTTTTGAGGCTGAAAGGTATGTTAAGATCGAATACATTGCTATCTCAACTGAAAGCATATACGCCGCAACACCAAAGATGATGATATTCACGCAGAGGATAACATCACCGATTGTCCAACCCGTACGCCGACTAATAAAAATTGCCATAACCTCAGTACCATCAATAACTGAGCCGCCTCGCATACTTAAGCCGATACCAATGCCAAGAAAGCATCCACCAAAGACCGCAATGAGTAACTTATCATTCGTGATAGCAGGCAGCTGTACCACACCAACCATAGCCGAGAGTATGATGATGCCAATACCTGCTTTGATCGAGAAACTTCGTCCGATCATACGGTAGGCAAGAACAATGAATGGTGCATTGACAAATACAAGGAGAAGAGGTAATGGAATAGGAACTAATTGTGCCAAGAGCAACGATATGCCGGTTGCCCCACCATCAACTAAATGAGCAGGTAAAAGAAAACCCTTCAATCCAAGTGTTGCCGAGCAAATACCGAGAGCAATGAGTAATCCATCTTTGAGATGTTGTTGCATGCGAATAAACAGAAAAGTATGAGGAGAAATCTTGCCGTATGCAGAGTATAAAGGTAATATTATAACGCGCATGAAATATAGTAACTTGATACGCAAAAGCATGATAGCAGGAAAAACTTTTCGTTGCGGTGTTTTCCTTTTCGAGTAAAAAAAATACTCGATAAAGATGTATTCTTGCTTGGGTCTTGTAGATTGTATTATGCCATTTTCTTCC
>DHLT01000106.1:10642-13755 GCA_002405405.1 Ignavibacteria bacterium UBA4661
CATTTTCTTCCATTTCTTTTTTGTTGTGTTTATGCTTCCATACACTCAGGTTGATGCCTTTACTCAAACACCCTTTACAGGGAATTCTGCTGCTGTGATGCTCTTGAATGCACCGCTTTCCGATGAACAGATGGTATTGATTGCCCGTGAACATAATCTTGCTGAAACGTCATTCTTGCTCAAGCAAGATGATGGTTTCCATTTGCGCTGGTTCACGCCAAAAGTAGAAATTGCTTTGTGTGGGCATGCAACTCTTGCCGCCGCGCATTTTTTGTATGAGGATGGTATAGTGCAACAGCATGAAACTATCCGATTTCATACGATGAGTGGACTGCTGGAAGTTACTCGAGAAGCTGATGGACGTATGACGATGAATTTTCCTGTTAAATCAGAATCGCCGTGCGAACCGCCGCCTGCCTTGCGTACGGCATTACAAAAAGAATTTGATGCGGGTTTGGTGGTGTATGTGGGCAAGACACCCTATGACTATTTTGTTGAATTAGCGAGCGATAGCGCAGTGCGCAACTTTCAGCCTAATATGTCGGCAATTGAGGCACTTGATGTGCGTGGACTCATTATCACGGCGCAGTCAGAACGCGAAGGAGAAGATGTTGTATCACGTTTTTTTGCGCCACAAGCAGGTGTTCCGGAAGATCCCGTTACGGGTTCTGCTCATTGTGCTATTACGCCGTATTGGAGTAACAAGCTCGGTAAACAACAGGGCGATGTACTTGTATGTTATCAAGCGTCAGAGCGTGGTGGTACACTCATTTGCAATGTAGAGGGGGAGCGTGTGTTGTTACGCGGTTATGCTGTTACAACAATGCGTGGTGTACTGTTTGGGCTATAGTGTAGGGCATTGCGGATAGAAAATATTGGTAAAGAATATGGTTGTGGAAAACTTTTTGTGGAATTCCCGAAGAAGCTGTACTTTTGTAATCTTTTTCGCGCACAAAAGCAGTCCAATTCTCGCGCCGAAAAACGATTCACATATTGGAGTTCTTCATGTTTGCAGTTGTAGAAATCGCGGGCTTTCAATACCGCGTAAAACAGAATGAAACACTCACGGTAGCGCGTTTGCAAGCGGCTCCGGGCGAGGAAGTTTCGTTTAAAGTGTTGATCGGTGGCACAAGCGAAGCCGAAGCTGTTGTTGGTATGCCATATTTGTCCGGTGCTGTGAAAGCAGAAGTCATCGAACATGGCAAAGCAGACAAAGTTATTGTTTTCCACAAGAAACGCCGCAAAGGATATCGCAAACGTAATGGTCATCGCCAGCCGATTACCCGTATCAAAATCACATCCATTGCTCTGTAATTTTTGACATTTTTTCTCTTTTGTACACAGTTATTCAGTGTACAAGTTTTTTCAGGAGTATATCATGGCACACAAGAAAGGAGCCGGTTCGACCAAGAATGGTCGTGATTCTCATGCGCAACGGCTCGGCGTAAAAAAATTCGGTGGCGAAGCTGTTCGTGCCGGTAATATCCTTATTCGTCAACGTGGCACAGCTACCCATCCCGGTTTGAATGTGGGTATCGGTAAAGACGATACACTCTTTGCTCTCGTTGATGGCGTTGTTGAGTTCGGTCGCAAACGCGAAGGTAAAAAAATCGTATCGGTTATCCCGATGGCATAACAAATTCGTAGGATGAAATTCCCTGCGTAGCGTGTGGAAGCCGTTTTCTTTGGAAAACGGCTTTTTTGCTTCGGAGCAGTGCATGTATTTTTGTTGGTCATTTTTTGATTTGTTTTTTGCTGTTTGTATGACTTCACCTATCGTTAATATTTCCTCGTATAAATTTATTCCCATTGCGGAAGAGCGACTACCTGACCTACAAGCACGTTTCAAAGAATTTTGTGTACATGCAGGTATGAAAGGTACGATTCTCCTTAGCCCGGAAGGTATCAATCTCATGCTAAGTGGTACATCTGCAAGTATCGAGAACTTCTGGTCATTCTTGCATGGCTTTGAAGAATTTGCTGATATGCAGCCTAAGAAAAGCGAGAGTCAGCATCTTGTCTTTAAGCGCATGAAGGTACTCATCAAAAAAGAAATTATCACCATGCGCAGACCACAAATCAAGCCGCTTGAAAAAACAGCTCCGCGCGTTGCTCCTAAAGAACTTCAACAATGGCTTGATGAAAAGCGCGATGTCATTCTTCTCGACACACGAAATGAATTTGAGATTGCATATGGTACATTCGAGAATGCTGTGAACCCTCATATCCCGCATTTTCAAATGTTTGCCGATGCAGTACAAAATCTTAATACAAGTTCCGACCCCGCTGCCCACAATGCCAAAGAGCGTGTTGTGGTAACTTTCTGCACAGGTGGTATTCGATGTGAGAAGGCATCTGCCTACATGATGGAGCTTGGTTATAAAAATGTGTTCCAATTAGACGGTGGCATCCTCAAATACTTCGAGGAAACAGGCGGCGCATACTGGAATGGCTCGTGTTTTGTCTTTGATGAGCGCATAGCGGTTACGCCGGATTTACAGCCGATAGGGGGAGAGAAGGAATAGGACAATTGAGGTAGCGGTCTTAGTTTCTCTGTCCAGCATTGCGTATCGCTTGCTCCAAGTTGTCATCTTGCAATTCATAGCGATCAAATTCAGCGATATTGTCTTCGCGGATATGGAGTTGCCCCTCATTACCTTTATTACCTCTGTGCTGACCTTTGGAGTAGAAAGAATTATCTGCTACCTCTTTGCTGCTCATCACCCAAAGAACGATAGCATCGCGGAATACAGCAACCCAAACAAAAACATCGCAGAGGTGTGGTTTGAGTTGTTGAAAATTCATGAGAAAGAGTCTCTTCGTATTGCGTGAGAGGGCTTTCATATAGAGAGGTTCATCGCTATCACGATCCACTGCTCTTGATGCTTTTACTTCAATTCTAATCCCTTTGTCGCCATCTGCTAGCCATAAATCATAATCGCCTACATACTTGGGGTCTAATTTTTTGCTTGGCGATTGTAGTTGTGAGCATTTCGCTTTGAGGTGTGTCTGTGCAAAGTTTTCACCAAAACCACGAGGTGCAGAAATTTCAAAAATCCACAGGTTGGGGTTTGCACTCACATACTCAGATCTTATATCTATATACTCCTCAT
>DHLT01000045.1:0-767 GCA_002405405.1 Ignavibacteria bacterium UBA4661
AAGTCAATATCATAACACAAGCGCAGAGATAAAGCGGTAAATAGGGTATAATTTTGTGGACTAGAAAGAGGCAGAGAGGATGATTTGCCCTTTTGTATATCGGAGAATATTGCATGAGCCAAGAACAACACTCTGCGCCACGCGCCGGAAGCAAACGCCTGCCTACGCCAAACAGTGATTTTTTTGATTTGTATTCGCTTTTGAGCGATGAAGATAATGCTATACGACTTACCGTTCGTGAATTTATGGAGCGTGAAGTTGCTCCTATTGTGAATCATTACTGGACAGAGGGGGAATTTCCCTTTGAATTAATTCCCAAAATGGCAGAATTAGGGTTGGTAGGGTTATCATTCCATGGCTATGGTTTGCCCGGAAAAACATATTTGCTCGAGGGCATTATTGCAATGGAGATGGCACGAGTAGATTGTTCGATTGCAACATTTTTGGGTGTACAGAATTCACTTGCCATGGCATCAATTTATTATTGTGGTGGCGAAGAGCAAAAGCAGTACTGGCTCCCGCGTATGCACCGTTTGGAAACGATTGGTTCCTTTGCACTTACGGAGCCGGAAGTCGGTTCATCAATTGCACGCGATATGATGACAACCTGCCAACGTGATGGCGATGAATGGGTCATCAATGGCAAAAAACGTTGGATTGGAAATGCTCCTTTTGCAGATATACACATTGTTTGGGCACGTGATGTCGAAACAAATCATATCAAAGGATTTATTGTTCCGAAAGAAACACCGGGTGTTCGTGCTACG
>DHLT01000045.1:890-6391 GCA_002405405.1 Ignavibacteria bacterium UBA4661
ATAAAATTGCACTTCGTATTGTGCAAAATGGCGATATCACTTTGGAGAATGTTCGTGTGCCGGAGTCGAGTCGTCTGCAAAAAAGCACCACTTTTGCAGGTACTGCTAAGGTGCTTCGTGCGGCTCGTGTTGGTGTGTCATGGTTTGCTGCGGGATGCTCAATGGGTGCCTATGAACATTGTTTGAAATATGCACAGCCACGCCAGCAATTCGGCAAGCCTATTGGTAATTATCAATTAGTACAAAATCTTCTTGTACAAATGTTAGGAAATATCACTGCCGCACAAACCATGTGTTTCCGCTTGGGGCAAATGCAGGATGCAGGCACACTCAAAGATGAGCATGCGTCGCTTGCAAAAGCATATACCACCGTAGGAATGCGCGAAACAGTCGGTTGGGCGCGAGAACTTCTAGGAGGTAATGGTATTCTTGTTGAGCATAATGTTGCACGATTTGTTGCTGATTCTGAAGCAATTTATTCCTACGAAGGTACACGCGAAATGAATACCTTGATTGTGGGGCGATCAATTACCGGATTCAGTGCGTTTGTGTAGTATTGATCGTATGGTAAACTTATTGTGCTAAATCACGAATAGTACCGATTGCCCAACGATAGGTAATATACGCACGGAGGTAATCTGCTTGTGCTCCTACCAAGCGTACACGAGCTTCTGCGGCGGCGCGCTCACGAAGATTGACAAAGAGTAATGAAGTTTCACCGGCTTCAAAACGCTTGCGTTCACCAACCTCCATTTGAACAGCGTAGTATGTTTCTCGTTCAGCAGCTCGAATACGGTCAGAAGCACGCTGGAGCGCGGAAATTGCGTTATCGACATCGGCAAGAACAACGCGTTGTGTTTGTGTGCGTTGTAGAGCAATCCGATCAAGGTTAATTGACAGTAATTCGGTCTGTGCTGTTGCTGATCGTACAAAAATCGGATACGATACATTCAAACCTACTTTGTAACTGCTGGGAGCATTACCATCAACCGATTGCAACCACTTAAATTCTGTTTCGACCATTGGTTTCTGAGCTTCACGAGCAAGATTGATGTCAAAATTGATGCTTTGTGCATTCAACTCGATGCGTTGCAGTTCAGGGCGGACTTGTAGTGCTGCTTGACGTTCTGCACGAACACGTGCAGAATCCAAACGTGGGAGATTATCTGCAATGATCGCTTGAGGGTTTTGTGTAATAGCAAGAGGATCGCCTGTACTAGTCCATGAAAAAACATTTAAGTCAATGCCGGCTTGCTCCAGGGCACGTTGAGCACGAAGCACATCGCCACGTCTGCGCTCAATTTCTTGGAGTGCTTCAATACTGTCGAGTGGAGCAATTTCACCTGCTTTTGCACGGCGTGCAATGAAATCACTTCGTTGTACGGCAAGATCAAAGACATTTTGCGCGATGCGTAATTGTGCAAATGCTTCTGCCCATGACCAATACTGCTGTCCGGCAGAGCGGAGTAAGGTGTTCTGCTCTTGTGCTTGGATAGCATTGGCAATGGCTGGTCGGAGTTCCGCTTTATCCATTGCAGTACGTCGCCGGTCCGTCAATACATTTTGCCACACCGGAAGCTTGATACCTGCAAATCCGTATCCGGCGGTCGGCGTTGCCCCTTCGGGATTGGTATTGCTCCCGATATTACGATCATAGCCTGCTGAAATCCGCGGACCAAACATTGTTGCAAGGGGCATCTCTACGCTTGCGTCAAGATTGTTGAATTTATCCTTAGAGCTTTCTTGTTTGACATCGTACGATGCTTTTACTGTAGGATCGAATGCACCACGTGCATTTTGAATATCGGCTTGTGCGGCAACTTGTTCTAAAATTGCTGAACGTGACACAGGATGCCCATCAAGTACAATGCGAAAAAAACGCGCAACGGTCAGCGAATCTTGTGCAACAAGCATTGTATGATGAGTACTGAGGAGTGCTAGCGACAACAGTCCACAGGACAAGATTGTTTGTCGGTAAAATATGTTGCCCAATGATGCTCGTATGAATTTCCAAGCAATATGTTTGTAGGTATATGGAGATGGAAAAATACAAGGCATGATAGAAGTTGTAATAGCAATGTGTAAAGTTTTTAGAATTCGAGCGTGATTTCGCACATCAATGTATGAAAGCCGCTAATTGCATTATTCGGAATTTTATAGCCTCCTATTATAGTCCAATGAGGGTCGATATCATACTGTACTGCACAGATAAATGCTGCAATATCATGTGTACCGGTGTACCAATCACCTACCAAGCTAAGTTTTTCCGTGAGAGGTTGTTCATATCCAAGCATCATACTCCATGTATCCCGTCCAAAAATCTGTCGTGTACCAAATGTTGGTATGGCTGTTAAGCGCGTGCGTAAGAAAGGTAAACGTGCACTGAGTCCACCATAACCCCATATACCCACACCCTGTCCATTGAGCGATATTGGGAGCATAGCACCATAAATTCCTGTGAGGTCCCATCCCGGCAAAATATCAGGAATTGGATAGATTGACTTTGCCCCGAGTCCTAATGTACGATTCCCTGATGCAGGAATGCCGAGATTAAACAATGTGACATTGAGTTCTGTGTTATTACCGATACCATAGCATGCAAAGCTGAAACTATTCCATTTTGTCTGTGGTGCTCCAAATTCATTTTGCTGATTCCACCAATTTATCTGAGATTCATGCGCCAATAAATAATGATTTTTATGGACAACTTCCGCATTCGGAATACCAACAATCAATGACTGTGCGTACCCATCTTTTCTACCAAAACCAATACTAAACAATACAGAGAAAAAAATCACTCTATACACAAAAAACTTCCCCATACTCATTTCTCAATAAAAGTTTACAATCATCGTATAGATATATTCAGGAAAATTCTGTCTCCGGAAAGTTTCTTCCCATCCACTATTTTTTGCCACCTTTTTCTGTTTTTAGACCTTTCTTATTCATGTCAGCCGGAATAATTGGTGGAAAGCCATTGAGCTGCCGCCATAATTCGAATCCTACGGCAACATCATCAAGCAGAATAAATGCATTCGTTGGCATTCCTTGTCGCAAGAAGCGTTGTTCGGGCCAGACACCTTGTCTCTGCGTGCTGTCGGGTACAATAAGAACACGGTACAAGCCGGATTCTTCCTGATCAACTGCATCCACAACCGCGACCTTGCCTCCAAAAGTGTTAAGCGAGAAGTTTTCCCACCCTGAGAAGACAAAGGCAGGAAAACCCGAAAATTGTAATCGTACCGGTCTGCCGACATCGACAATAGCTGCATCACGACTTTTGATAAACACTTCGACCGCTTGATCACTCGTGCGTGGAACAATGGTTGCAAGACGTTCACCATCCTTAATTGTTTGTCCCGCACCAACCTTTGCGATATTGACAATCGTACCATCAAAAGGAGCAGTGATAATACTTGCACTTTGTCGTTGTGAAGCATTGCCAAAGCGAAGTTCAACTTCACTAATAGCCGCCTCAGCCGCCTCCATAATCCGAATTTCTTCATTGCGTGATGCTTCCAAGTCTCTGCGCGCCTGTTCGACACTAGTTGCGGCACGAGTCGAATCGGCTTGAGCTTTTTGGATATTGGCAAGAGCAGTTTCCATATCACGTACAGCAATTAAACCGTCTTTTTGCAATTCTTGTGCACGATTATAGCGAATACGAGCAATTTGAATATCCACTCGTGCTTGGTCGTATGAAGCATCTGCAGCGAGCAGTCGTTGCTCAGCTTGGCGTACTCTTTGATTCGCAGTGCGGACAGCAAATTGCTGAGATTTGGTTGTGCGATTGCGGATATCCGTCATACGTTTCAGAAGATCGGCATCCATAAAATTTACATTCAAGTCTTGTAAAATGGCAAGTGTATCACCTTTGCGTACATACTGCCCTTCATTGATATTCCACCTGATAATTCGTCCGGTAATTTGTGCATCCAAAGTTTGTGGGCGTACGCCCGGAGCAAACGACGTTACTTTACCACTACCTTGAATGTTTTGTCGCCACGGAGCAAAAATGAGAAATGCCAGAGCCATGAGGCATAGTGCAAAAATGTACACACCCACACGGCGTAGAAAGCGTGGTGTTTCAACGATTTGTAAGGAAGTTGTGTAGTAATGGCTATATGGAACGCCATTGTTTTCCCATGCGCTCAGCGATGCAAAATGGGCTGTAGTAGAATCCGATGCGATAACGGGCATTGTTTGAGCTTGGGTAGGTACAGTATCGGTATGACGTACCACGGTCGATGCTCCGACATTCTGAGAAGATATCTGAACAGATGCAGGTGTGGAAGAAGATTTCTGTGCCATAGCAATTGAGAAAGAAATTATAGAAGTAGTTGTCAATGGACAGAAGATCAACGAGCAGACGTACCAAAAAGAGTATTGGCAAAAGGAAATAATGTGGATAGTGCCGATGATCCGCTCGCAACAATATCTTGCGGTGTTCCATGCTCCACAACACGCCCATGATCCATAACAATAATGTAATCAGAGTAGCGTAATTGTGCATCCGTAAACGGAATTGAAATAATTGTCCAACATTGCTCTTGATAGATATTGGCTAATATTTGTTGTTCGAGGTGTTCCTCAAATCCGTAAATAGCCTTATCCAACACCAAAATAGGTGGTCGAGTAACAATTGCACGGGCGAGCATAATACGTCGTACCATACTTGCGGGAAGATTTTCACCGGCAGAAGAAACAAGTGTTTGTAATCCATCATGCATAGAGATAACATCATCGTATAACTGTGTGATACGCATTGCCCACACGATCTGCTCATAGCTGATGGTACGACCCATCGTAATGTTTTCTTCGATTGTACCTTCAAAAATTTGGTCATGGTGCAATGCCACTGCAATGTTGCGACGAATATCACGGAGTCGCATTTGTCGTGTATCATGACCGTTGATAAACACCACACCTTCAGAAGAGTCGTAGATACGTGTCAGTACCGATGCTAAAGTGGATTTACCGGAGCCACTTACGCCAATAATGGAGACACGCCCCCCGGCAGGGATAGTACATGATACACCGTCTAGAACATGTGTTCCATTGGGGTAAGTGAAATGTAAATCTTGAATTTGTAACGAAGCTGGTTTGCCTGCAGGGCAGTGGTACGGATCACCTTCTGTCGTTTCTAAAGGTTTGTCTGTAATATGAGAGATTTTATCAATAGCAGTCATGAGATCGAAGAAATCATCGAACTGCGAAAAGATTTTATCCAATGAAGCCAAGAGCGAAAGAATGACAACCTCGGCGGCAACTAATTGACCGATAGCGATTTGTCCTTCGATGACTAAACTGCCACCAAGAGCAAAGACACTTGATACTGCAAAAACCTTGAAAAGCATCGACCCGATATACTGACGCATTAACACAGCAAAGTGTTTGCTGCGAGCTTTAACATACTGAGTTGTGTGCTGGTCTATACGTTGAAAGACATACTCGTCATTGGAGTATAGTTTGAAACTTGTATGACAACGTGCGATATCTTC
>DHLT01000015.1:0-3790 GCA_002405405.1 Ignavibacteria bacterium UBA4661
GCCGTACCAAGATCAATTGCAATGTCGTGTGAGAGCAGTTGGAAGAGTCCCATGAAGTTTCCGTCAAAAAGAGGAGAGCAATACACTGCAAAAAGCAGTATATGCGTGCGTTGTCAGCAAAAGTGTGAGATACAAGACCACAAAAATGCAGAAAGAGCGGCGTTTTTTCAAAGGTTTTCACTGCACAGCGAAGAGAGATAAAATTTTTGCATTACCTCGTCATGTGGACTTCGATGAAAATTCACCTTTAGCAATGCCTGTAAGGGCAGATAAAAACGATGTATTACCTTGCGGATGATGCCCGCTAAGCCCTATCAAGGATTGTTCTACAAAAGTTTGCACGGCAGTTGGATCAGTGATTTCTGTCAGCGGAGTGATACTCTGTTCAGTCATGCCAACAACAACAATTTTTTCACCGACTAACAACAATCCGATTGTCTGTTTGGGACGAATTGTGAGTTGTCCCAACAAACGAAATTGTGATCGATCGCCTTGCATGAATTTCTGTGCTGTATAACGACGCAATGCCATCAAGACAACAAACAGAACCAGTACGACAAGTGCCAATGCTCCAAATGCGCGAAGAAGTGCATCCTCCATAGAAGTAACCTTATTCTTTCCAAAATTTGTGTTTTCTTGTACTTGCGAGTTTAGTCGCCAAAAGATATACTCAAATCTCGTGAAGTCTGTACGATATCGGAATCAGGTGATACTAACTTCAAAGAATTAATGGCTTCTTGTAGAGGAACTGTGACAATACGGGGTGGTGCAGAGGCAACCATTACATCGGACAATCCATCCGCTAAGGCACGTACTGCGCTCGTGCCAAACCGCAATGAAAGTAATCGATCATACGCCGTAGGCGAACCACCGCGCTGTAAATGCCCCAATACCACTAACCGTGCTTCCTTGCCTGTGCGTGTTTCGATTTCTTTAGTTACACGTTCGCCGGCACCACCGATACGTTCGGCACGCCCGATTTCATGACCAATAACAGATGTACTTCCACCTTTTGGTATTGCACCCTCTGCAACAACAATAATCGAGAAACTGCGTCCGGCTTTTTCGCGCTCTTGAATTTTTGCGGCGATGTTTTCGATGTTGTAGGGAATTTCCGGAATTAAAATAACATCGGCGGTACCTGCAATACCTGCATGAAGTGCAATCCATCCTGCGTAACGTCCCATCACTTCAACAACAATCACCCGATGGTGCGCTTCGGCAGTCGAATGTAGGCGATCAATGCATTCGGTCGCAAAAGAAATAGCAGTATCAAAACCAAAGGTTACATGGGTACGATCTAAATCATTATCAATGGTTTTTGGTACGCCAACGACGCGTAAACCTTGTTTTGCTAAATGATTTGCAATAGTAAGCGAGCCATCGCCACCGATAGCAAGCAGAGCATCAACTTTGTTTTTCTTAAACCATTTTAATATCTCCGGTGTTCGATCAATTTCTTTCCATGAACCATCTTTTTGTTTCACAGGGAACTTCATCGGATTGCCGCGATTCGTTGTGCCGAGAATAGTACCACCTTTATGAGTGATACCTTTCACTGTTGAGCGAGTTAGTTGTATAACACCATTGTGATCAGGATATGCTTCGGGTTTAATGATCCCGTCGAAACCATCACGAATGCCGAGAACCTCCCAGCCACGCTTGGTTGCTGCATGAACAATAGCGCGGATAACAGCATTTAAGCCCGGTGCATCGCCACCACCGGTATTGACAGCAATACGTTTAATAGGCTTTGCCTTTTTTTCGGGTGCAGGCTGTCCTTGTGCCACAGACGATGGAGTGGTTTTACGATTTGCTTTACCTGCTTTTGCAGATGCTACGGTGGATGATGCTTTCATATGAGAGAAAGAAAAGTGAAGAATGAAAAGAGAATAGAGAAGAATACATTGTTGATGACAACAGACGATGAGAGTGAACTATGGGAATAAAACTATTCGGTGATTGTGTTGATGATATGAGTATTTTGGTGCTTCCTGCGATACTGCTCTGTCTGCACATATCATAGCCAACAGGCACAATATCGTGCAAAAAAATGTGAATATCAATGGTGAATATCTACGACTAATAATATCGATTTATGATGTCTGTCTCTTCTTCTCTCCATGCAACACCATCAGCGGTAGTGATTTTGCCTGCCGGTGGCTCAGGAACACGGTTTGGCGGTACATTGCCGAAACAATATCAGATGCTCGGCTCAACGCCACTCTATATTCATGCCTTGCGTGTTTTTGACGAATGTCCTGCAATTGCTCGTATCGTCATGGCAATTAATACCGATTATGGAAGTATGATTCATGAGCATATCGAAATGTATAACATTACGTGTCCGGTTACCTTGGTTGAGGGTGGCGCGGAGCGACAATTCTCAATTCATAATGCCCTGCGTCATGATACGGTACAGTCAGCTGATCTTGTTCTCGTGCATGATGCTGTACGACCATTTATTACATGCTCATTTGTCGAGCATCTTTTGCACAAAGCACAAACATATCCTGCCGTCATACCGGGTCTTGTACCGAAGGAGACTATCAAAGAAGCCGATGATGTCATGAATGTTCTCCGTACACCTGACCGCGCTCGCTTACGAGCAATTCAAACACCGCAAGTTTTTCATCGAGAAGTATTGCAGGATGCCTATAGGTTGGCACAGAAGAATAATTTTATCGGTACCGATGATGCCAGCGTTGTGGAGTATGCACAATGTCCTGTACACATTGTTGCAGGTCTGGAATATAATATCAAGATTACAACGCCTTTTGATATGGCATGTGCAATGGCATTTCTGAGTAGCCAAATAGAGCAACCTTTGTAGGTGTTATACAAGTGTGGTAAACAATTCTCCTTACTTATTTTTTCTTTATTTCTTACTGCTATGCGCTTTCTTCTTCTTCTTCTTGTTTTCGCTTGTATGGTTGGATCTCATGGACAGATGGCTGCCCAAAATCGTCATGCACCGGATAAACCCATTACAACAAAATTCCCCTACAGTAAGCAATATGATACTACTGCATTGCGAACACTCTATAATACTGCTATTGAGCAAATCCTTCGTCATGCAACAACTGATACGAATGCCTTTGCACGATTGACGTACATGTGCGATACCTTTGGTGCACGCTTTAGTGGCACGCCCGGTCTGGAGCAAGCAATCGACTGGATTGTATCAGAAATGAATACAGATAAATCGCGGAAGCATCTCGATACTGCCTATACCGATCCTGTTATGGTGCCATATTGGAAGCGTGGTACAGCAGAGTGTGTTATGACTTCACCCCGCATTTTGAATATTGCTGTCATGGCACTTGGTGGTAGCATCGGTACACCTGCAAGTGGTATTACTGCGGAGGTATTGGTTGTTAATTCGTTTGATGAACTCAAACGTCGTGCAAGCGAAGCAAAAGGAAAAATTGTACTCTACAATGTACCATTCACTGATTATCGCCGCACGGTAGTGTACCGTTCGCGTGGAGCAATTGAAGCCGCAAAAGTTGGTGCCGTGGCATCGCTGATTCGTTCGGTGGCTTCGTTCTCGATCAATTCACCGCATACAGGTGGGATGTCCTATGATACGACTGTCGTTAAAATTCCTCATGCCGCTATTGCCGCTGAAACTGCTGAAATTATCGGACGTATTGCCAATCGTGGTACAAAAGTAACCATCAAACTGACCATGAATTGCGAGTCGATGCCTGATCGTGCTTCGCGGAATGTCATTGCAGAATTGCGTGGCAGGGAAAAGCCAAACGAAGTGATTGTTCTCGGTGGGCAC
>DHLT01000015.1:4033-8258 GCA_002405405.1 Ignavibacteria bacterium UBA4661
AAATGGTTTGCGTGGTGGCAATGCGTATGCCGATAAATATGGCGCGACAACGAATCATATTTTTGCTTTTGAATCCGATGGAGGTGTTTTTAATCCTAAAGGATTTGCCTTTAGCGGTTCCCCGGAACTCTATGCGCAGTACACAGCAATTGCACGTTTGCTTGCTCCGATCAATGCAACGCAGATGAGTGTCGGTGGTGGCGGTGCAGATATTAGTCCGCTCATCAAATACGATGTTCCGCAGATGAATATCGAAGTTGATGGCACAAAATACTTTTGGTATCATCATACTGATGGCGACACCATTGATAAACTTTCTCGCGACGAATTCAACCGCTGTGTTGCGGCAATTGCTGTGATGATGTACATCGCCGCTGATCTGCCATGATGAGATATTCGTATTATTCCTCAAAAACTGTATGATTCTTCATGATACAATTTGTGCGCTTGCTACACCGCCCGGTATAGGAGGTCTTGCTGTGGTGCGGCTTTCAGGTTCATCGAGTCTCCGTATTGCTGATGCATGTTTTTCAGGCAAACGATCTTGGGAACAAGTAAAAAGCCATACAATTCACTATGGTCATTTTGTACGAAGTGATCATCGAAGCTATGTATTGGATACGGTCACAGCATCGGTTTTTCGTGCGCCACATTCCTATACCGGCGAGGATACTGTCGAATTTGGTTGTCATGGTGGAATGATTCTGGCAAGTGATATTGTCAGCTCATTGATTTCAGCCGGTGCACGTATGGCACTGCCCGGAGAATTTACGAAGCGCGCATTTTTAAATCGTAAACTTGACCTGACGCAAGCTGAAGCTGTTGCCGACATGATCCATGCTGTTTCGACACGCGGTGCACAAACAGCCACACGCCAACTCCTCGGTGGTTTAACAAAACGTCTTCAGGACCTTCGTTTACAGCTCATGGATATTTGTGGTTTGTTGGAATTAGAATTAGATTTTGCCGACGAAGGTATTGAATTGATTGATCGAGCAGTAATTCGTGATCGTATCCATACAACTCAAACCTATTGCGCGGAATTGGCGCAAAATTTTCGTGCGTCCGAAATTGTTCGTTCCGGCTATACCGTTGGCATCATTGGTTATCCGAATGCAGGGAAATCATCGTTGCTCAACACGTTGTTACAACGTACACGTGCTATTGTCAGTGATGTACCCGGTACAACACGAGACTATATCGAAGAGATGACCATGATGGAAGATATGCCGATTGTATGTATCGATACAGCCGGCATTCGAGCCAGTGAGGATATGATAGAAATCGAAGGTATCAAACTTGCTGAATCTTTGATCCAACGATGTCATGCTGTTGTTGTCCTGAATGACTGTCTTGAAGGTGTTCAGCATTCGCAACCTCTATATGATCGTATTCGAGAGCAATATCCTCATGTGCAAATGATAGCTGTGCAGAATAAAATTGATGCACTCTCACACGATGAGCAAAAGCAGTTAAAAGCAGAGCATAGCGAAGAGATGCTCTTTCTTTCTACAAAAAATAATGAGGGAGTTGCTCAATTGCAGGCACGTATAGCAGGACTTGCACGTGCCGATAGCAGTCGGGTCAGCGATTCACTGATCAATCAACGCCATGCACAGCTTTTGCATCAAATTGTTTCTGCATTGCAAAAAGCTGATAATGCACTTGATACCGCACCCTCAAACGAGTTTATTGCTATTGATGTGCGCGAAGCATTACGGCTCATCGGTGAAATGACCGGTGAAGTGTGGAATGAAGACATTTTGAATCATATTTTCTCACGATTTTGCATCGGCAAATAAGGGATATCATCAGATAAATAAAAGAGGATATAATATTATGGCACAATCACAATCACATTCACATTCACACGAGATGAATCACCCACATGGTAGACAAGAAAGTGCGGCACGGGGTAATCCCCATCATCGCTTTCCGGCATTGGATGCCATTATTGCCGTGAGTCAGGCGGCGGAGTTCTTTCGCACCAAAGTTGATATGGCAGTTGCTCCACTCGATATTACAGGGGTGCAATACACCATTTTGCGTGTTCTCAAGCGTGTTTATCCTATGGGAATGTCCCGCACGGATATTCACGCACAAATCATCGAAAAAAGTGTTGATGTTACACGGTCTATCGATGGTTTAGAGAAAAATGGTTTGGTAGTCCGTTCTCGTCCGCAAAAAGATCGGCGACTCTCTGTTGCTACGATTACCGATAAAGGAATGCAGGCGTTGGAGCAGGTTGATCCGATGTTTTTTTCGCTCCTCCATAAATTGTCGTCAGTGATGACTCCCGATGAATTCAACGAACTTACTCGGCTCAGTAAAAAAATAATGGGGGAATCATAGTGTACAATATTGTACCGTCTTACATCGGATACCGAAAAATGCTCGGGTGCGTGCAGGGTTGTTGTGTTTTCATCATAGCATTTTCTTCCCTCTTCGCACAAACACCTATGCCGATACAATCAACGAAATATCCTACATTTGCTCGCGCAGAGAAAGTAGTAGGCAGAGATACTCTTCCCTATCGTTTACAGGCACCATTGTCGATACAAGCAGGGCAAAAGTACCCATTAGTTATTGGTTTACATGGTGCTGGTGAACGTGGTCATGATAATGAGCGTACGCTCACATGGTTTGCACCTTTGGCGAATGATACCCTACGTATACAATATCCCGCCTTTGTTCTTATACCGCAATGTCCTAAAGAAAGGCGATGGTGTGAGGTTGATTGGAGTTTACCATCGCATGTTATCCCGGCTGAGCCAAGTATTCCTATGCGTGTCTTGATTGAATTGATCGATGATATGGTTAAAAAGTATCCGATTGATTCTGAGCGAATCTATGTGACAGGATTATCGATGGGTGGTTTCGGTACCTTTGATCTCCTTGCACGAAAACCCGACCTATTTGCCTGTGCAGTACCAATCTGCGGTGGTGCCGATACTGCTACTGCTGAACGTGTGAAGCATGTTCCTATGTGGATTTTTCATGGTGCATTGGATAGGGTAGTGATTCCGGAGCGTTCGCGCGATATGGTTGCAGCATTGCGTCGTGTCTGTGCTTTGCCACAGTATACCGAGTACCCTAATATTGAACATGGATCATGGAAACCGACATATGCCAACCCCGATGTATGGCGATGGATGTTCGCACAACGTAAACGATAATCGTACTGCGTCGTATTTATTCGTCTATGCTGGGATGAATCAATTTCAAGTACTCGCGACCTAATGCATGAAGTCCCTGCATAGCGGATTCGAATTGCACCATTCCCATAGCATCTGCCAATTGTTGTGCAATATCCTGATTGCACTGACCAATATGAACCAGCATGTCGCGCCCCGCTTGTGTCAGGAAAAGAGTACGTGCTCTTTTATCGGCGGCATCAGGTTCAGAATAGAGCAATCCTTCTGCTTCCAATTCTTTCACCACATTCGTCATGGCTTGTTTGGTTAAGCCCAATCGCCGCGCAATGGTAATACTGCGAATACCGTTTTCATCAATTTGACCAAGAACAGCAGGATATGTGTAACGATATCCCGGATATCCTAGTGCAGTCATTTTCTCTTCAGCAAGAATTGTAAAAAGTCGCCATGCCATATAGAGCGACCGTCCCATAAGCGTATTTTTTGCCTCGTTGAAATCATGATAAGTGCGTATCGGCACCGGATAGAGAGCAGGCTTGTTTTCAGCATCATGTAAGTTGTCGCTGACGAATTTTTTGATTTCAGGTGTGACTGCCCATGCTTTTTTCGGATGCGCTGTAAGTGGTGTCGCGGGCGATTTTTTATGACGGACCGGGTTGTGTTCTTTGGTTTTGGCAATTGCAGTACCACGTCGAGATAGTATTCCACGATCAGGTACAGTAGGGGCAGGAGACTTTTTCATGGATGAAGACGAAAAGATTGTCAATCTTTTCCCAAAGATAGTAAAAGTGCTTGACTATTGGGGGAATATCCTCGTTAGTAAGACTATACCTATGATATGTGGAGGGAAGATATATCGTTGAAGTAAACTTTCGGAAACATAATGATTATGATCTGTGGTTAGATCATACTTCATGAATACCGTATATCGTAGCAGACAATACAATGCGTTTATCAAAGTATATCATTCCAAAATTTTGAGAGGAGAGTACTATTACCTTATATATACCTTAGTGTAATGAGCTAATCCTATCGCCCTGCGATACTTCAATTATTATTGTATGGTATAG
>DHLT01000015.1:8394-20973 GCA_002405405.1 Ignavibacteria bacterium UBA4661
TGATACTTCAATTATTATTTTATGGTATAGATACGCAGTTTTCTTTGAAGGTTTCTCTATGAAGCAGAATCAGCAGATTGTAAAGAATGTTCTGTTGTTAGAATAGTCAAAAACTCTACATGGAATGTTGCTCCCTGTCCATACGTGCTTTCGCACCATATACGGGCATCCATTTCATCAACCATGCGCTTTACAATCGAAAGACCGAGTCCGGTAGAATTCTCGCCGGCGGTTGGTGATGCAGAAAGTTTTGTGTACCGACGAAAGAGCAGACTCTTATCATGATCGGTAAAGCCAGGTCCTTGGTCACGAATAGAGAATCTGACTACAGGATGACGTGAACGATCATCGCTGTAAGGTGCAAGATGAGTAATGCTGATAAATATATCCTTTGCCGAGGAAGAAAATTTAATTGCATTCGAGAGTAAATTATCGATGATCTGTTGTACCAAAATTTCATCAGCTAAAACAGGGGGAATATCATTCTGTCCTTGATAATGTAAAGTGATATTCTTCTGCTGAGCACTGTGAGAGAATTTTTCTACAGAACGTAGTGCACATTCATGAAGACTCAGAGGAATAAGTTCTTGAACTATAGTTCCATGCTCGATAGCATTAGCGTCGAGAATCTTTTTAATAAGCACAAGCATGGATGTACCTGCACGATGGATCATACTAACAGCTTCTTGTGCCTGTTCAAGAGTATGAATATCGTATGTAGATCCATTCTGAAGAACTTCGGCAAAACCAAGAATAGTGTTTAATGGATTTTTAAGATCGTGGGCAACGATTCCCATGAGTTCTGTTTTCTCTTTGTTGAGTCTATCCAGATGTTGGTTCGCCTCTTGTAAATCAGTGTTATGTTTTTCCAAGAGTTGTTGTTGAGTCGCCAACGTAATATTTTGCTGCTCCATTTCAAGATTTTGACGGATGATAATATCATGCTGCTCTAGAAGTTTTTGATGAGCATTATCAAGCTCGGTAATATCATGAAAAACCCATAGCCGACCTTCAACGCCACGAAATGTTGATGCTACACATGAGACACTCAATACAGCATAATGCGGAGTGGTGCATCGCCAAATCCAGTCACTTATCGGTGTATGAGGTGTAAGTAAAAAGCGTTGCCATTGTGTTTCAATATCCTGACGATTGAGAGCCGTTTCCCGCAGATATTGCATGGCACGAGAAATTTGAATAGGAGTAACGGTAGGGGTTGTATCCTTCGGAAGATTTAAGAGGACACGTCCACGATGATTAATCCATGCAGATACTCCGCTATTATCCATAAAGAGCATGGCTTGCGGCACTGTCAAGAAAATTGCTTCAAGTATTGGACTGTCCATGCTTTCTTATCCTTGTAGTGAATGAGTATTCATCACTGTAAAAATTCCCTAATGTACTGCGCAACTTGACGAGGTGCAGATACATGAGGTAAGTGTCCGTCGGTCTCGACAATTTTTAATACTGAGCGAGGGATATGTGATTGCATATATTCTGCTACATGGAGTGGAACGGCGATATCTGATTGCGTTTGCATAATCAGCGTTGGTATTGTGATCCTCTCAATTTCCTTACGGTAGTCGATTGAAAAAATAACTCGTGCCACTTGCAAGGCAATATCGGGTCGTACGCTTTTCAGCGTATTGGCAAAGTATGTACCAAGCTCAGGACGATTTGTGTTGCCCATAGCGATGGGAGCAAAGCCTGCCACCCATGCGTAGTAGTCTTGCTCAATAGTTGCAAAAAGACTTTTGAGATCATTCTCGGAAAAACCTCCCAGATAGTTATGCTCATGGTCATTTTGAAAGCATGGAGAGGGTGCAAGAAGCAAGAGGTGCGTAAAAAGATCCGGACGCATAAGACTTGCAAGGACAGCCGACATCCCACCCATCGAGTGACCAAGAACAGGTATGTTATGCAAATTATTTTCATCGCAGAGTGCCACAAGATCTTCCGCAAAACCATATAATGTTTTGTATCGATCCGGAGTATAGGCTAGATTTGATTGTTCTGTTGCGCCGGCATGGGCATACATCGCTAGGCGAAAATTGGTCAGTAAATCTTCTCGAAGAAAGTGCCAAACATTTTGACTCGTACCAAACCCATGAACCATCAACAGTATAGGTTTGGATTCATCAGTACCATGTATAGTAAAGTTATGTTGAAAAGATTTAGTCTGCATGGGAATTCCGCAAATACGGTAAACAAATAGCTCGAAGATATTCGATATTAAGGCACAAGAAAAGCACATACGCAAGCAATACAAAAATATAGGTAAATCCACCACAAGATATATGGTGCAGATAGAATCTTCTACCTAAACTCTTTGGTGTAGGCGATGCGAATGAAGGATATTTTCCTTGTTGGTCAGTTTGCATAGAATAGATGCTCCAATCGTGATCCAACTATGCCGACAAAAAACACTCCATAGTCAAATGCTATGAAATCATTATTTTCGTGGCTGATTTTGTGTATGTAGCTTGTGCCTCATCGCGTTGAGTATCAACTCCCATATTCTATTCATCTTTTTTATTCTTGATAGGAGTTTCTGTGAAACATCTTTCATTCAAAACTATTGCTCTGCAAGTAGCTGTTGTGCTTGCCGGCGGCATTGTATTGCAAGGTTTTCAGTGTTCATCATCGGGCGCAACCAGTGCAAAACAATACATTACAAAAGCAGAGCAAGCGGCAAATCAACTCCAATTTACCGGAGCAAAAATGGATGCTGCAAAAAAGCAAAAAACAGAAAAAGACAAGACCGACAATTATCGTAAAGCAATTGATGTCTTGACGGCTGAAGTGCGACTCAACCCGAATAATGGCGAGGCATGGCACTTGCTTGGCAAGTCATACATGGGCTTGGGTGGTAATGATAATACAGACAGTGTCGTTATCGCTTTTACCAAGTCCTTGCAACTCAATACTGATACAACTAATAAGCAGGTGAAGCCGATGCGCGAAGAAGCGGGTGGTATGCTGTATCAAACATGGGGTGGCTATTTTAATGATGCTGTAAAAGAATTTAATGAAGCACCTGCACAAGCCAGTGATGCCGCAAAAACTGCTAAATTCAACAGTGCACTTCGTAATGCTCAAAAAGCGATTCAACTCAAACCCGAAAACTACGATGTCTATCAAATTGTTGCCCTTGTCTACGAGAATATCGGTAAAGGCGATGACGCAATTGCTACATTTGAACAATCATACAATCTTCAAAAACCTGCGACTGATTTTCTTGTTTCAAAACAAGTAGCTATCGGTACTAATCGTGAAGATGCTATTGCTGCTTTGGGTGCGCCAATTTCATCGAAAGGTGTTCAGCAAGAGCCGGATTCCTGCATCCTTGATCGCTACAAAGTGGGTAGCAATGAATACTATGTCTTCAATCCCAAAAATCGTGAAACAGGAAAATTCACCTTGCAAGGTATTAAAGCAAATCCTCCGGCAAGCTGGATGCCGTATGAGCGCGAGCGTTTTGTAAGTTTTGATACTCGCTCGTTATCGTACATCGCATACAAAAACTATGAGAAAAAGAATTACGATAAGTCATTAGAGCAAATCGAACTTGCTCTTGCGCTTGATCCGGCGAATGAGAATGCCATGAATATCCAAAACGAAATTCTTCGTGAAAGCGGTAAAGCAGATCAGGCGGCAGCTAAAGTTGCGCAAATGGTACAAAAATTTCCCAATAATGCAGGCTATCGTGTGCAATATGCAGGTGTACTTTTGACGCAGAAAAAATGGCAAGATGCGATTAATCAATACGATGAAGCCTTAAAGCTCGATCCAAAAAATGAAATCGCTCTTTTCAATTCCGGTGCGGCATATAAAAACAAAGCAGGCGATATTCAACGAGAGGAATTTGAAAAACGTGACAGAGCGGATGAAGCACGTAAGAAAGATCCGAAAAACAAAAACTTGAAAGAGTATGTTGTTGATGACAAACGCTACATGAGCGACTTGGAAAAATCAGCAGAGTACTTCAATCGTTTGCGTTCCCTGCCCGGGAAAGATCGTGATATTGCACTCATCGAAAATTTGATTAATATCTATGGTGTTATCGGTAAGCCAAAAGAAGGTGAAAAACGTCGTTTGATTGCCGAACTGAATGCATACGAAGGACTCAACGCTGATAAGCCCGATTACTGGGAAGCAATGCAACGCATCTATGCAAGTGAAGCAAAAGCAATTCCGAGCGATTACCCAAGTAAAGAGCGTTTGAAACAGAAAGCAGATTACAACAAAAAAGCAATGGATGCTCTGCAAAAAGCTGATGCACTCCGTAAAAAATAATGGTGCCACAGCATCGACAATTTACTGTGGGCTTTGCGTTGTTACTCAACCGACAGAGACCACAGTTTTTTTATCACTTTTATTGATGGAATAGTAATGGCAAAACAACAAGATAACAAGCATGACCATAATCACGCTATGGCGCAAGAACAACAAAGTTTGAATATTGAAATCGGTGAAATCGAAGCGCAAGGTGTGTATTCCAATCTTGCAATTATTTCTAATTCAGCAGCAGAATTTGTGCTTGATTTTGCACGTATTCTTCCCGGTGTGAACAAAGCAAAGGTACATGCCCGCGTTATTATGACACCCCAACACGCCAAGCTCTTGCTTGCTGCCCTCCATGATAATGTGATGCGTTATGAACAGCAGTATGGCGAGATTGTCATTGATGGACAAATGCTTCCTCCGGGTGCAATGATCGATGGTGGTGGCAAGAAATTCCACTAAGCGATGTTCGCGCGACAACAAGCAAATGAAAAAGGGCAGAGAATATCTGCCCTTTGTTGTTTAAGGAGGTGATTGTTAAAGTTTGACCTCTACCTGCAGTACAATGCTTAGTGTTGGTGCGAGATTGCCGATAATCTCGACATAATTGTAGTTCAAAATGTTTCGTCTGATGATTGATGCTAGCACAGGCACACCTGCCAATTGTGCAAGATTAGCTTGCAGACGTGCATCAACAATGTGTGCATTGACCCGTGCATCAGTATTCGGAATAACTTGGAGTACGAAGGAATAAGTCATGAGCTTGTGAAGTAAGAGCAATGGATCTTTTTACAGAGATCATGTAACAAAAGTGATGCCCTATCGTAACTCCGTAGGCAAAATTCACTTTTATTCTAAACTTAACAGGCACCGATACTAGCATGAAGTTTATTCTACGTATAGCTCTCTTGTTGCTTATAGTTGATTCCGCAACGGCACAAATAAAAACAAATTTTTCGCAACTGTACATTGATGATTTGTACAAGCAAAGCAGGGTGATTCGGTCGGCATCTCCGAAGGATACTGATTATAGTGATCTTGAGCCGGTCAATCAATCAATCGGAAATGCGAAAATTGTTCTTTTGGGTGAACCCAGCCATGGCGATGGTGGGGCAATTCAGATGAAAACAAGATTAGTGCAGTATCTCCACGAAAAGAAAGGATTTGATGTTGTTCTCTTTGAAGCTGATTTGTACTCCATTACTTTTGAACTTGCAACGCTGACAGATACTTCAAAAATCAGCACCTCAGCGAAGGAGAATATTTACACATGTTGGTCGGAAAGCAAGGTCAGTCAAGAATTGTGGTCGTACTACAAGCAATCCTTGAAAAGCTCTACCCCCTTAGAAATTGGCGGCATTGATTCTCGGCACGCCGGAGCTTTTGCAAAAAATGCTCTCATCAATAATCTGACTGCTCTTTTGCGGGCAAACAATTTTGATGTCGAATCGAGGACATACAAACTCTTTGCTAAGGACATTCACTACTTGTTGGCGCAGGAGTTCGCATCGAAAAAAGACAGCGTGAATATCGGAAACTTTTATCGTGTTCTCGGGGAAATCGAGGAGAGCATCCGATACAGTGCACTGAATAATCGAATGAGAAATCTTTGGTTAATTGAGATGGTAAATCTTAAGTCTTGGTTTGACTTGATTATTCAGGATAAAAACCGAGATATTGGCATGGCTAAAAATTTCTTTCTTTTGGCAAAGCACATATATCCCGGCAAAAAAATTATCATTTTGTCGCACAATAATCATAATGTCCTTGATGTGCAAACCTATGCTTCTATCAGTGATGAATTCCGCAAGGATTGGCATGAGAATGAAACCTATAAATCATTCTCATACCTTGGAAGCGAGATATGGAATGCATTGAAAGAGGAAGTCTATTCTTTGGCAATCACTTCAGGGAGTGGCAATTTCTCACCTGATTTTTTTTGTAAGGATATGTTTCATGCAAATTTTGAAAGAACAGCCACAGTTCCAAAATCTTCTGAGCATTCTTTGGAAGCATATTTAGAAAATAAGAAAAGCATGTTCACTTTTATTCCACTACCCAAAGCACAAGGCAAACCCAGCGGTTATCCTTGGTTCACAGCAAGACTTTTTGATTTGCTGTTTGAAGCAAAAATGGATTATACGTCGGCATTTCATGGTATCATGTACATGAGTAAAACGGTTAATCTGAACCAACAATAATAGACTGTCTGACATCTTCATAATTCTATGTCGGTCTTGAAGTATTTGCTCATGATACAGAGTTATCCCATCTCTACAACTTAACTTCCACCTGCAGTACAATGCTTCGTGTTGGTGCGAGATTGCCGATGATCTCGACATAGTTGTAGTTCAGGATATTGCGTCCGATGATCGATGCCAGCACAGGCACGCCCGCCAACTGTGCAAGATTCGCTTGCAGACGTGCATCGACAATGTGTGCATTAACCCGTGCATCAGCATTGGGGATGACTTGGATAATTTCATTATCAATCTCGTCAAATCGTCCTTGAAAGCGATATTCTGCCTGCATTTGCCATGCGCCGATGGGAAGAATTAACCGCGAAAACACCAAGTACCGTGTGCGATATTTTAAGGTGGCATTGGTATTTAGATCGATGGGGTTCATGAGTGTTGCCGATGCCTCAATACCCAGCACACGATTGGGCAACCAGCCCGTCAGACCAACTTCGACGCCCTGAATACGTGCTTTGGTGATATTCTGAAATTGAATCTGCGGATTGGTTGCTGTTGGAAATCGAGGTTCAATTAAGTCAGTAAATTCATTCCAAAATCCACTTGCATCGAGTTTCCACTCTTCGCCTAAAAATTCAAATCCTGTTTGAATACCAACTTCGGATGACCATGAGCGTTCGTTGCGAAGCAAAGGGTTTGGTTGAATATCGAAGGAGCCAAACCTCAATGCTGCAAAACGTTCTGCTAATGACGGTGCACGAAAACCAACACCAAAACTTGTGCGAACTGTTGTAGTGGGTGTGAGCGCGTAACTGGCACCGAATTTCGGACTGGCAATCAAACCTGATTGCGATAATGATGTAGTTTGTTCTGCATCGAAGCGTGATCCCACTGTTAAAGTTAAACCTGCCAAAGGTTTATGTTCTACCTGCGCATAGAGTGAACCCAATGTTTGAGTATTATTGAGCGAGGATTGTACGACAATCGGACTGCGGGTGATAAAGTTATAATTGATTGTAGTACCGGCGGTAAGCACAGTTACTTCTGATAAGAGAGCTGTGATTTGGGCTTCGGCATTAACAGAATATGCAATCGAAGCAATATCATTAATCAGAGGATCGGTGGTGCCTCGATTGAACGTAAAAAAATTGGTACGATATATACCGGCACGTGCTACACCAAAAACTGTATTGCTAAAAGTATGACGTATATCACTTGCTGCCATTGTTTTGATCGAACGCAGTCGTTCATTCAAATTTGTACTTGCAGGTGGTTGTGTCGCAAAACGTAAACTTTGCCAGAAAGTCCAGTTATCACGTGTTTCTTCTGCATGTTGAAATACCATATTTATGGTTGTTTGAGGAGAAACTTCATAACCGATTTTACTGAGAATATTCCAATTTTCGACTGCCAAATATGCTTGGTGTCCTTCGGTTTTCTTAATACCGCCAGTGAGCAGAAGCGAGAGTTTGCCTACTTTTTGCATAAAACCAAGATCAGCACCACCGATGAAAGGAAGTGTTTCACGCCAACGCCACTCATTGTAGGTCGGTAGAGTGTGCGCACCTGCATATGCCCGAAAAAGGATTTCTGCTTGTTCAGTAGGTTGTTTCGTAATGACATTCACCACACCGCCAAGCGCGCCCGAACCATATAGGGCAGAACCCGCGCCTTTGATAACTTCAACGCGCTCTGCAGCAAACATGGGCAGGGCATCGAATTTGACATCGCCACCATCGCCTGCCGCCATCGAAAAGCCATCGAGCAGTGCCGCAACCCGCGAACCAAGCCCCAGCGAAAAACCTGATGAGCCACGCACATTGATTTGATCACGTGCCATGTACACACCGGGAACATAGCGCAAAGCATCATCCAAGCGCGTAATATTACGCTGTTGAATTGCTCGTTGATCAACCGTTGCAATGCTGATTGGTACATCTTGTACGGCTTGTACTCGTTTGTTAGCAGCTACCACGACATCATTCGTTTGCAGAAGTTGTTCGCGCAAATGAATGGTTAATCGTGTCGTATCACGAGGAGTAATTCGCACTGCCACGCGCCGTGCCGTGTAGCCAAGCATCGAGATCAGAACACTGTATTGTCCCGCAGGCAATGAGCGCAAAAAAAATCGTCCTTGCGTATTGGTGTACGTACCATACGGATGATCTTCAATGCGCAGCGTTGCCCCAACAATGGCTTGATTGCTGGCACTGTCGAGCAAAACACCCGCAAGAGTACCGGTCGGTTGATTCTGGGCTATGATTGGAGAAAAGCACCACAGAAGAATGCTACAGATAAGAACAAGTTGAAAGAATATGCGTACCATGATACGGATTGTAAAAATGCAAGAGAAGATGCGTTGATATGTGTGTGTTTTATGCCGAACATGAGTTAAAATGGTTGAGGAGGAGGATTACGGAAATCGACGGTAATATCAGCACGATGAAGAGTATTCGGTATGATGCGGATCGTCCCCGGTTGTGCTTGATTACCCGTCGCCGTGTACACCCCGATAATCCGCCATGATGCAGGTACAAGAAACAAGGAACGCACAAGCATAGCGACGGCTACATAGCGAATTTCTGTTGCAGGATTATTATCCGGAATAATAATCGAATACGAAGAAGCATCAACAAAGCGTGCAAGGGAAGAATCAAGGGATAATGCTGAAGGCGTAAAGTATGCACGTCCTGCCAATACATCGGTAACGATATTTTGCGGAGGAAAATCGCGAAATGCTGCAACACGGATGTTCAGTACGCTGTCGCGAGTAATAGGATTAACGGTAGGTGGCCAACCGCCAACATAGCGAATTGTTCCGGCAATTTGGGTGGGCGGTAGCTCGGCAGGCGGTTGTAAGCCACTATTGCAGGCACTGAGAAGACATACCATCGCAAGCAGTGTCACCAACATAAAGGCAAAAAAAGAATGATGTACACGAGCATTCTTTTGAAATTTGTCGCTCTCCACAGAGCAAGGCAAAAGGGAATTTTGTAGTTTCGAGTTCATTGTATGGTAAACGTAAAATTTAATGTCATTTCAATCTTATTTTTCTATTGGGGAGACGCTACTGTGAATAAATTTCGAAAAGCATTTGTTACACTGATTGCTTCTAATTTTCTTGCCGCGTTAGTCTTTCTTGCAGGATTTGCACTCTCGCAACAGACATTCCTTGTGTATGACGGATTGGCATTTGCAGTTGCCGGTATCGGTATGATTGTTTTCATGACATACATGAAACGTCGTTTTCCCGAACTTATGAATAGCGACCAGTAATACAAATCACGTCCTGTCAGTTATAAGCAGATACTTCGTCTTACGGCATGCGAAGAAAAGCATCGTGAGAAAAAGAACGTTGACAAAATACACAAACCAATCATAGAGTACGTTTCAATTCCCTTTCAAAAAAACAATTTTCTCTGAACTTCTTGTTATGATCGCACAACTTCTCTCTGCACACTCCGACACTCTTCAGCAGGCGGTATCTGCTAATCAATCACGATTATACTACTCACATTGGCAGGAATCACCCAGTAAGAAATTTTATGGTGAAACAGCAGCTACTGATGGAGAGCAAGCATTTAAGCAATCTCTGAATACAGCATTTAACCGTTTTGTACAAGCTGGTACCACAGCGCAAATTGGCGAAGAGGAATCACCATACGGATTTACACTTGGTGTTACGTACCCCTTTGTTCCAACAGAAGTATTAATCAGCCAAGCGCATTCGGCGGGGCAAGCATGGAAGAGACTTTCAGCACAAGAGCGTGCAGTTGTGCTTATTGAAAGTTTAGAACAAGCGAGTAAACATTTTTTTGAAATCGCTTATGCAACGATGCATACCACAGGGCAGGGGTTTGCCATGGCTTTTCAAGCGGCAGGACCTCATGCCTTCGATCGGGCTCTGGAGGCAATTGCTGTTGGCTATTATGCACAAACAGCAACTGTTGCCGAAACAACATGGACCAAAACAATCGGTGGCGGCGAAGTACATGTGAAAAAATCTTTTCGTGTTGTTCCCAAAGGTATTGGTTTGGTTATAGGTTGCTCGACTTTCCCAACATGGAATACCATGCCCGGATTATTGGCAAGTTTGGTCACAGGGAATCCGGTCATCGTTAAGCCACATCCAAAATCAGTCCTGCCGATTGCCATCGTTATTTCTGCTATGCAAAGAACATTCTCTGCATACGGACTTGATCCGCATCTCGTGCAGATTGCAATGGATTCCTCTGCGGAGCCGCGTACACTTGAACTTGCAGAGCATCCTGCTATTGCACTCATTGATTTTACCGGAGGTGCTTTTGGTAATACTATCGAGGCGATTGCTCATAAACATGGCATAGCAGTCTTTACCGAAAAAGCCGGTGTGAATGCCGTGATATTGGAGAGTGTAACCAATTTGGATGCTGTATTGGATAACCTTGCTTTTACGGTGAGTTTGTACAGTGGGCAGATGTGTACTACCTCGCAAAACTTTTTTGTGTCGCGTGATGGTGTGTTGGAAAATGGCACGCGTATTCCTTACGACGAAGTAGCACGACGTTTTGCTGAGAAAATTCGTGGCTTGGCATTGAATCCGAAAATGGGTGCCGGCGTGTGTGGTGCTATTCAAAGTACGGTAACTGCTGAACGTTTACAACGCGCACAATCATTAGGTCTGCCGGTTGTATGTGCATCTGAGCCGATAGCTCAACCGGGTTTTGAGAATGCACGGAGCTACTCGCCGCTGGTGTTGCAAGCCAATACCGATCAACAGGATGTCTATGAGCAAGAATGGTTTGGACCTATTAGCTTTATGATTCCGACAGAGAATTTTGAACAGAGTGTGGCATTATTGGTACGTTCACTGCAAAGAAAGGGTGCATTGACAACATTAGTATACACCATCGACTCCGCACAGCGGAGTCATGCCGAGGATGCCATTCTTTTCGAGGGCAAAACGGCCATTGCCTTTAACTATGTTGGTAATATCTTTGTCAATCAATCAGCAGCATTCAGCGATTTTCATGGTGCAGGTGCAAACCCGGCGGGTAACGCTTCTTTTGCTGATTTAGGCTTTGTGGTGAATCGTTTTAATGTAATCGGTACACGAGAAGTGCTTGCATAAGCTCCATTGACTTTTTCTTCTTTTCATCTCGTTCTGTTGACTTTATGTTTTCAAAAATTCTCATTGCTAATCGTGGTGAAATCGCCCTACGCATTATTCGTACCTGTAAGCGGTTAGGTGTCAAGACAGTAGCAGTGTATTCCGATGCCGATATGCATGGTTTGCATGTGAAAGAAGCAGATGAAGCAGTGGCTATTGGTGGTTTTACACCGCGGGAAAGTTATTTAGTTATGGATAAGATTCTTTCTGCTGCTCAGCAAACAGGAGCAGAAGCTATTCATCCCGGCTATGGCTTTTTGTCCGAGAAAGAAGAATTTGCACAAAAAGTAATAGATGCAGGTATGGTCTTTATCGGACCGACACCGAAAGCAATCGAGATGCTTGGTGACAAAACTGCCGCACGTGCTCTTGCCAAAACAGCAGATGTTCCTTTTGCTGATGGTACGACCGATGCGGTACAATCGTATGAGCAAGTACGCGAGATCGCAGAGCGAATTACGTACCCTGTTATCCTCAAAGCTGCTGCAGGTGGTGGTGGCAAAGGTATGCGAGTGGTAGAACGTGAAGAAGATCTTGCAGATGCTCTCCGTTCGGCACAAGGTGAGGCACTCACGGCATTCAATGACGATCGTGTCTTCATCGAAAAGTATATTGTACAACCGCGTCACATCGAAATTCAAATTTTAGCAGATACGCATGGCACAGTGTTGTATTTCCCCGAACGAGAATGTTCGATCCAACGCCGCCACCAAAAGGTTATTGAGGAATCGCCCTCAAGTGCCGTCACACCCGAGTTGCGTAAAGCTATGGGCGAAGCGGCGCATCGTTTGGTGAAAGCATCGCATTACACAAATGCAGGAACCTTAGAGTTTCTTCTTGATAAACATGGAAAGTTTTACTTCATGGAAGTGAACACACGCCTACAAGTGGAGCATCCGGTAACAGAAGCATTGACCGGCGTTGATCTGGTTGAACAGCAATTGCGTATTG
>DHLT01000015.1:21113-25997 GCA_002405405.1 Ignavibacteria bacterium UBA4661
CGTGAAAAACTCGCTTTAACACAAGAGGATATTAAGCCAAAAGGTCATGCTATCGAGTGCCGTATCTGTGTTGAAGATGTCTATAATGATTTCTTTCCCGATAGTGGTACAGTGAGTTTTATGCATTTACCGGAAGGTGATCATATTCGTAATGATGCGGCTTTGTATCAGGGATTTGAGAGTGGTATCCATTATGACTCTATGGCGGCAAAACTTATTGTGTGGGGCGAAAATCGTACTGAAGCTATTGATCGTACCATTGCGGCACTTGATGAATATCATTTAGCAGGATTTAATACAACGATACCTTTTTGTCGGTTTACACTGAATTCAGAACCATTTCGTTCTGGACACTATTCGACCGCCTTTGTGGCAGAGCAATGGCGCAACCAAGTGCCCGAGCATTTGCAGGTTCTTTTGGCGGCAAGTGCCGCATACGCTCATGCACAAGGTTTAGAACGACGTGTTCCCGTCTGGCAAAGTACAAGTACATGGGTGACAAGCAGTCGTTGAGCGGTGATTATAAATTATTGCCGGAATTGATTGTCTGTGGAAACATTCTTGTTCTTTGTCGTACAATGAATCTGTAAGTTTGGTCTTGTGCTATGTGACCAATATTCTTGTTATACCTCATCATTTCATGATCACATTCAAGACCAATAAAGACTATTACTTTGCCTTAGAGTCTATTATAGACAGTGCAAAAGGTATGAAAGTCATGTCGCTTACTTCCATGCTCATCTTTGTGTTGATTGCTACATATTATGGTTTTGTGTTATACCAACCGATAGCATTATTCAGCGTGGGAGTATCGTTTGTTATGATTGTGGGTATGTTTGTTCTTTCTGTGAAAAGCATGAGTGTTTGCCCGCCCACATGCACATCTGTGCTAGAGTATCCTGAATTTCAAATAGAGAAATACTATCAGTCATTATCGTGGTTGCAACAGCAGAGCATTATTATCGGTATGATCATATCCTTTGTTGTGGCACTCCTCATGGGAGGTGCTTCTACACTGATTGATGGTACGATTGAAAGTTACTTGCTTCCGATGCTTTTGATTCCGATTGTACTTACTCTGCGAGGAACAATTTTTACCGCCACAGTATTACTCGCATCCGCTATACAAATCGCATTCCTCTTCAAGTTTCAACCGAATCCTCTTGTTCTAACGAATAACACCATTGTGATTTGTGCGACAACCGGATTTGCTGGTACTATTTCGTTCTTTCTTCACAAGAAAAAAGTAGAAAAGTTTGATACTGAATATGTCGCTTATCGACAACGACAAGAACTGACGCAGTCGATGACAATTATTGAAACACAGCGCGTTGCGATGGAAGAGTCCAATCAATATCTCATCGAAACCAATCAGGCTGTTGCTATCAAGAATCAACAATTACGAGAATTAAATGACCGTTTGGCAGTGAGCAATAATGAATTATCAGAATTGAATCGCCAACAAGAACGCATCATGAATATCGTTGCCCATGATCTGAAGTCACCTCTGACAGGTATACAACTTGGCATCGAAGTCCTCAAAATTTACTCCCGCAAATCAGCAAATACTGATACACCACTGACTGATCAAGAGCAAAAACAAGAGAAGATTTTAGAGCAATCAGCCGGTGCTATCCAGCGGATGCAAAAAATCATCGGACTCTTGCTCGAACACAAAGAGAGTAAAGAACGACTCAGTAATCTTCAAATGCAGTCAGCCTCTGTACTCCCATATTTGCAAGAAACACTTGCTGAATACGAGCCACGAGCTATGCAAAAGCAGCAGCGCATGGTATATCCCTCCGAATGCCAAAAGAATGCGTGGTTTGATGAGTTTTTATTTCGTCAAGTGTTGGACAATATTATTTCCAATGCTGTAAAGTATTCGTACCCCGATACAACAATTACAATTACTCTGATTGAAGAAGAACAGTGTCTTGCACTATCCGTAGCAGACCAAGGTCAGGGTATTCCACTCGAAGAAATGGGGCAACTTTTTCAACCCTTCCGTAAACTTTCCTCACGCCCAACTGCCGGTGAAGATTCAACAGGGGTGGGATTGTCGATTGCCAAAGAGTATATGGAAGCAATGGGTGGGAGTATTCATGCAGAGCACAATCCGGCAGGTCATGGCATGATATTCACTTTACGCTTGAAAAAAGTATAGTCTTCTACGCATTACCGAAAATCAAAGTTATAGGTAAAATACGTGGTGAGTGTGTGATTGCTCTCCATGTCGCGACCATTCGGCTTCTGAATGCTTTGATTCATATAGCCGATCTGTAAATTGACGAGCGGAGAAAACTGATATCCCAACATTGCTACCGCACGATTTTGATCGAACACATTAAATCCGATATTCCCACCAACATTGATAAAAATTTCATTGTGCAAGCTCGCAAACCATGTTTGCTGACTTTGTGCATTGCGTGCTAGTGGGATATTTGCCATGAAGCGATAGCGAAAACGATTTTCTAAAATAAATCCATCGATCATCGAGCGTGAACCGGTTGTTACATCGGGTATAGACCACTCATTAAGTAAACGTTGCTCCAAACGAAAACGATGCTGAAGTTCGAGCGAAGAAAAGCGAGAAGTAAGATTTACCTGCTCCCAAAATCGATGCTCTTGGCGATACTCCGATGAGGGAATCGGTTGTTTTCCATAGGGATAAGTGAGAACATACGCATAACCGACAGTGAGCGTGAGATCGGGATTGACATGATAATTCAACCCGATACGATTGAGCGATTGCATCCATGTATCAACAAATCGTGAACGCCGAATTTGAATGTCGGTGGATACTGACCACTCATTGTTCAAGCGAAAGGTATTCAAGAAGACTGACCATGAGTTGAGCTGTTCTATGGTGTTTTTTGAGGGCGCACCTTGTGCTATTAAAGTACTTGGGCGAAGAGTACAGATCGTACACACCACAACGCATAGTACGATTAAGAAATGTCGAAGCATGGTAGAATCTCCCCACAAAAATGAAACGGTATTACAAAAGAAAAATGGCAAAAAATGATTACATCACCTATGTTTTCTTGTGCGATGGTGCTACCTGCTACTTGAATCCAAGCAAGGAAATACTGTTTTGGGTAAGTTAAAATGTACTGCTTTGAGTAAGCGAAATGTACTGTTTGGGGTGTTTCTCACTTTGACTGATACAGATAACTTGTCGTCATATTGTCAGAAAAATTCTGACACAGTTATTTTTTCACTTATAGAGGGAGTATGTTGTATGGTCAAGTTCGGTATGTCTAAGCAAAAAACATCAAGATCTTTGATGAAGTATCACAAACTGTTGTGTGGCATCTTGTTAGCAGGTGCTACTTTCTTTTTGCAATCTTGTATCAACGATGGTGTCTTGGATTCTTCTAACACTCAATCTACTGAAGCGAGTAAGTCATCTCTCGTAAAAACCGGAGGAACTTTTGAACATGGTTCATTCATCAATAGTATTCAAGATTCACTCATCGTAAAACCATTAACCAATCTTACTCAACGAGTCAGAGACAACGAGCAACAATACAGAACGCAACTTTCATCATCCTCCGATCAGGTGAATAGTGTCGGGCAGTTGCATAATAAACTCATGGCTTACTTATTCGCTGTCAATAACTCGTATGTCCAAAGAAAAGGACGAAAATTGGAAGCAGGCTCGAAAGAGTTTTTTGATGAAGTATCGCATTACCTTGTTGAATCTTCGGTAAAGGATACTCCTATCCCTGCTAACAAAAAAGAACAGTGTAAAAAGGAACTCTCTAAAGCTTTTGAAAAATACGATAGAGATATGCATCGCTTAGATACTGCTTCAATGACATTGAAGCAAAGACTTGTTGCGCATAACAAACTGGGAGTAGATGCACAGCAGTATTTTGGTCGAACGATTCTCGCGGCGGCGGCTTTCGATGGGGGGCAGGGAAGGATCAGTTTAAGTGAGACACTTACGTATTTCAATGACTTAGAAGTGCAACTCAACACAAACTCAAAAGTTACATCAGATGAGAAAGTAAAAGTATCAAAGTTCTTGTCAATTGCTAAGAACAGTGCAGTATATTGGGATGCCCTACGTAAATCTTTATCTCAATCGAGCCAAAGATCAAGTGCTGGCAGTAATTTTTACGATGGTCTTTATTTCACTCCTACGGATTATTTTTCAGTATCAGCGGCGGGAGATAAAGAAAAAGTACCAACTCCACCCAAACAACCTAAATATACTTATTATATGGATGAAGTAGTCGTAACAGCTATTCAGAATGGCAGTATTACACCAATTTTCAGCAATTTTATGGGAATAACATATATTTCTGCTATATCAGGGGGAACGCAACTCACTACCAATCAAACTCAAGCGGCAATTGCTTACTTTACAAATCAACATTCGCTTAGATTCCAACATGCTGTTGTAGCAGATTTAAAATCAGCGGCTCATGGGCTTGATGAACTTATTGTCATGAGAGGGCAGGATCTGATTCAGCAGGCACTTGCCAACCTAGTCAATGGTGGTGGTGGTACATGGGAACTTGTAAAAACAGCTCTTGATGTTGCGCTTACCGATCCTGTTTTAGTTTTAGCTGTACGGGATTCGTATGAGGCTTGGGTGGCAATGGCACCGTCGCCATAGTGTTACTCTGCCGAAGCATACCACATCTTTTTTTTGAATCATATCTTCAGATTCTCTTTTGATAAACGACAGCGTGTTTGAAGAAGTGACAGAGGAGGGTGTGGTTGCTTTTTCTGCCATGAGAAAAACTATTCATAATTTTTGGTGTTCATCGTGTGTTCCATAAAGATGCACTGGCTCCATACGGCTTTCTCGTAGATTTTTTTTGCATACTCTTCTCCCTGCATTATATGATCAACATACAAGGAAAATTC
>DHLT01000015.1:26145-31674 GCA_002405405.1 Ignavibacteria bacterium UBA4661
GATGGTAAGGTTGCGCTCAGTGTTGCGAATCCATTAACGGGTAATACAGTATTGTGGCAGGAAGTGCCCATGCAGAATGGTGTCTTTTCGATGGATATTGAGCGGTTATTTCCGCACTTTATTGTAGCGATAGCCGCTCAAGTTAATATACCCTTCCAAATGACATCTTTCTTTATTGATAGTAATGATACTGTTCGTTTTGAGGGGGAAGATTTTATGAATTGCACCATAACAAGTGGAGCAACACAGGCACAACAGGCCATTTTTGAAAGCACTATAGCAGAGTACGAGCGCGAGATAAGGCATCTGCGTGATCCACGCCAAATGGGCGATGTAGTAAGAGTACTTACGATGGATGAGGCGCGACCAATGAGAAAGGCATTACAGGAAAAAATCTTGGAGTCTGTGGCACAGCATGTTCGCATGTATCCGAGCGAACTGTACTCGGCATATCTTTTAAACACGCGAAAATTTATGCTCTCTCACGATGATCTTCGCACCTTGTACGTTACTCTTTCGAGTGATATTCAACAATCAATGTTTGTCTATAGCGTGCGACATCGTTTAGAATACACGGCAATGATGCCAGAAAAAGATGATTTTGTTGATGGTACGCATTATGATGTTCATGGCATAGAGAAGTCGATTGCGACTGTACGCGGTCATCAGCGATATACTATTCTACACTTTTGGAATTCGAGTCCACTGTCTATTAAACAAATAGATACGATCAAGAACATTCACCAACGATTTACCAATGATGATGTCCATGTTGTGAGTATTGGCTTGGATGATAAGAAAGAAGTATGGAAAGAATCGATTGAGCGATATGCCATGAATTGGGTGCAACTAAATGACTTTTATGGTCTCAATACCCACTTTTCTACGTTGTATCAATTAGTATTTATTTCGACCGCTATTCTTCTTGTCGATCATACGATCAACAAAGTTGTTTATCAGGGAATATTAGGTGCACAAACAGAATCTGATCTTGCAAAGATTATCGGTGGTGAGTTGGCTTGAGCAACAGTTCATCTACATTCTTTCAACTTCACTTCTACTAAATCGGAAGAAGATCTAAAAAGTAATTCTCTTATTCCCATGAGATTCTGCATCACTCATGCTATATTTGCGGGTTCATTTTGTGAAGTACACTCACAATCATTGAAAATACATTTTTGTAGAGCAATCTTCAGTAGCGTTCTAAAAGAAATACCGCCAATTTTTCGACCAAAGACGCAACGAAGAATGCCCGCACTCGCGGGCGTTTTTCTGTCGCATTTTGGTCAGGTCGCTTGGCGGTAACCTTTTTTAGTGCGATGAGGAAAACGCCTTTATATTTTTTATGATAGATCTTGTTATCGTTGACGATCATCAAGCAATGCTTGATACATTACGATTGTGGTTCGAGATTCATTACTCCATAGAAATCAAAGTTGTGGGGTGCTTTCATCGTGGCGATCAGTTTCTTGAATCGCTTCGTAAAGTACAACCACATGTTCTTCTTTTGGATATGTATATGCCCCAAAGCATGAGCGGAGCGGATATTGCGCACTATGTACGTGAAAATTATCCGCAGATTGCTATTCTTGTGTTCACCTCACGTATTGATGCAAAAAGCGTACGCGAGTGTATGGCATTAGGGGTAAATGGCATCATTGAGAAAGACAGACCCATACAGGACACCCTCGAGGCACTGAAGCAAGTTGCTAACGGGGAAATATATCTATCGCAAAAAGCCCTACGATATTCTGCAGAAGCCCTCTCCACAGGTGTTGCCCAACAACAATCCGGCGAGCAAGTAACTGAATTGACTTTACGCGAGAAAGAAATTATCCAGTGGATTGCTAAGGGGCTAACCAGCAAAGAAGTTGCCGTGAAACTCCACACGAGTCATCATACGATTGAGAAGTACCGTAAAACCATCATGCAGAAGTTGCATTTCAACAAGATGACAAGCGTTATTCAGTACGCCATCAAACATGGGATTGTTGATGTATAGTGTCCTCGTATGAACTCGCACAGTGCAAGCAAAGTACCTCAAGCTCGATGTCCCTGCCGTGCCATGCTCATCACGATATTGACATCGCTGTACGGAACATATTCTTTGCCAATGATTTGGTATTCTTCGTGTCCCTTGCCGGCAATGAGGACAATATCACCGGGTTTGCTCAGGTGCAGTGCGTGCATGACAGCAGCGCCTCGATCCGCTTGACGAATGATATTGACCTGATGCTCCGCACGAATACCTGCTTGTACATCATCAATGATGAGTTCAGGGTTTTCGGAGCGAGGATTGTCGCTGGTAATGACAACTAAATCGGCATTCTCTGAGGCAATAGTACCCATTTGCGGGCGTTTCGTACGGTCGCGGTCGCCACCACAACCAAACACACAAATGATGCGTCCGGTACTACCTGTCTCATGGAGAATCGTTCTGCAGGTAGCAAGTGCTTTTTCTAAGGAATCAGGCGAGTGTGCAAAATCGACAACTGCTAAACCATGCCCGGGAACAATGATGCGTTGCATGCGACCCGGCGCACCCGTAGCACGTGCCATACCGCGCTGAAGCGTGGCAGGATCAATACCAAGTTCATGGCATAAGGTAAGGCAACCCGTTGCATTTTCAACATTAAAACGACCAATGAAATTCATGCTGAACGCAATGGACTCAGGTGTTTTGCTTCGATTGCCAAACTTCAGCATGAAGCTTGTTGTTTCCAAACCAAGACCTTCGTGCTGTATGACAACATCACGACCTGCTTCGCGACCAAACATCATGATATGTCCCGCATGAGAATCTTGCACCATATAGTTACTGTACGAGCTGTCGCCATTGAGGACAGCTATTGATGCACTTTGCATACGATCAAAGAGTTTCTTTTTAGCACGAGCATAATTCTCCATCGTGCCATGAAAATCCAAGTGATCTTGTGTCAGGTTCGTAAAAATTGTTCCTGCAAAAGGAATACCTGCAACACGCTCGAATTCCATACCATGGGAAGTAGTTTCCATGACGACAGAGGTAACACCGGCTTGGCGCATTTGTACAAAAAGATCGCACAGCAAATGTGATTCAGGTGTAGAGAAATTTGTCGGGTACATTGTATTCCGAATATAGTTGCCGGTTGTACCAATTAACCCCATCGTTTCACCGGCTTCTGTAAGGAGGGAGCGAAGCATAAAGGTCGATGTTGTTTTACCATTGGTGCCGGTGATGCCATAGATTTTCATCGCACGTTGTGGATTACCATGAAAGCTATAGAGGGCTTCGGCAAGTGCTACACGACCGTCGGGAACACGAATAATGGTGATGTTTTCAGGTGAGGGAAGCTCATAATGTTCATTGCATACGATGATGCTTGCGCCACGCTCGATTGCACGTTGAATATTTGTATAGTCATGCTCAATTTCCAAATCTAGTGCATACACAAACATGTCGCCACGCTCAACTGTTTCGCAATCGAAGCGTACAGCAGGAACATGTTTATCCGTACTGCCTGATTGAATGGTATGACGTGAAATATCGGCAAGAAGTGTCGTAAGGTGTTGCATGAGGACAAGAAAAAAGACTGTGGAGAGAGGGGATTCGCAGTATATAACAAAGAAGGGCAATCATACAGACTGCCCTTGCTCCAAAGAAAATGATGATACTCGGGGGCTAATGCCTACATCAATAGGATCTAAATTAAACAGATTATAGTAAAAGATTACGCCAAGATATTGCGTGCAATAACAATGCGTTGAATTTCACTTGTACCCTCGCCAATGGTCAATAACTTCGAGTCACGCCATAATTTCTCAACGGGATACTCTTTGGTGTAGCCATACCCGCCATGTATTTGCACTGCTTCTTCGCTTGCTTGTACACAAATTTCCGAGGCAAACATTTTTGCTTGTGCCGCTTCGAGCGTGATTTTCATGCCATTGTCGCGCATCCATGCCGCACGGAATGTCAGTAAGCGTGCTGCTTCGATATTGGTAGACATTTGCGCAAGTTTGAATTGTATGGCTTGCTGGTCGGCAAGTGTTTTGCCAAATTGTTTGCGCAGTTTGGCATAGTTGATCGAATGATGTAATGCACCTTCTGCCAAGCCTAAGCTAAGAGCCGCAATCGAAATACGTCCACCATCTAAGATTTTCAATGCTTGAATAAAACCCTCGCCCTCATTGCCAATTAAATGGCTTGCCGGTACACGAACATTATCGAGTGTTAAACTGGCAGTATCACTGCATCGCATACCGGTTTTGTTCTCTTTTTTTGAACCAAAAAATCCGGGCATGGTTTTATCCACGACAAAAGCACTGATGCCTTTAGTACCTTTGCTACGATCGGTTACTGCCATAATAACGGCAACTTCACCGACATTCCCATGAGTGATGAAGTTTTTTGAGCCATTGATGATATAATGATCACCATCGCGGACAGCCGTAGTGAGCATTCCGCTTGCATCGGAACCACTACCCGGTTCTGTCAAGCCCCATGCGCCAAGCGTCTGACCGGTCGCAAGACGGGGAAGATATTTACTTTTGAGTTCTTCATTACCAAACATGAGAATATGATTAGTGCACAAGCCATTATGTGCCGCCACGCCAAGTGCAATAGCAGGACATGCTTTGGCAATTTCTTCGACAATCAAGGCATACTCAATATAGCCCAAGCCGGAACCTTCGTATTCCGTAGGTACGAGAATACCCAAAAAACCAAGGTCACCAAGTTTTTTGAAAACTTCATGAGGGAATTCTTGTGACTCGTCGTATTGCAACGCGATTGGTGCGATTTCAGTCGTAGCAAAATCGCGTGCTGTTTGTTGGATAGCCGCTTGCTCTTCGGTCAGCGTCATGCTCATGCCTGAGGATTCATTCATACAAAGTGTCCAATAATAAAGAGGAGAGAAAAAACGAGATACAAAAATAAAAAGTTCGCTGATAGCGAAACAAAAACATCAATAAAAAGATTCCAAGGAGATCTATTCTCGGAGAGAGTATGGAGATTCAATGTTCGCAGTTTTGTTTGATTCGGTGTATATTCAAAGCACATAACAATATCTCGTGTACGCATGACGCTCTATCACCAATCAGCATATGTACTAATTCGGTGCAATCCTCATGTGCTTTTCTTCATTTTTTGATTCACGTTATGGCATTTCAACATTCGATAGCAATTCTTGGCGGTGGAAATTTGGGTAATGCTATTGCCCTTGGATTATATGAATCGCAGCTTCTTTCTGCCGAGCGCATTACAGTTACACGTCGTTCGATCACGCATTTAAGCCATTTGGCGGAGCGTGGTATACAAACTATGAGTGATAATGTACAAGCAGTGAGGAAGTCTGACGTTGTTATTCTGGCAGTACAACCGCAACAACTTGATGCCCTGCTTGCGGACATAGCACCGGTGCTTTCTGCAAAAAAACATATTGTGATTTCCGTTGCATCAGGTGCAAGCATTGCTCAAATCTCTTCGCGTATCGGTAAGTCCGTGCCGGTGGTACGCGCTATGCCAAATACAGCAATCGCTATTCGTGA
>DHLT01000015.1:31780-33900 GCA_002405405.1 Ignavibacteria bacterium UBA4661
ACAGCAATCGCTATTCGTGAATCCATGACATGTATTGCCGCCGATGCCAAACACCATAAAGAATTAGCAACAGCAGAAGAAATTTTCCGCACCGTTGGCGAAACTGTTCGCATTCACGAAGAGCAAATGACTTCTGCAACGGCACTGTGTGCTTGTGGTATTGCGTTCTTTTTGCGAGCAATTCGTGCGGCATCGCAAGGTGGCATTGAAATCGGTTTTCATGCGGACGAAGCCATTAAAATGGCGGCGCAAACAGCCCGTGGAGCCGCTTCATTACTTCTTGCAGGAGCGCATCCCGAGAGTGAAATCGATAAAGTAACTACGCCCCGTGGTTGTACAATTTATGGTCTGAATGAAATGGAGCATCAGGGCTTTAGTTCAGCGATGATTCGTGGTATCACGTCCGCCGCTGAAAAAGCATCAGTACTGTATGTGAAAAAATAAGTGTGATTGTTTTGTACTCTTTTCATTGTGTGGTGATATGGATTTTTTGACATCGCTGACGCTCTCCAATTACAAGAGCATACTGCATACAGAAATACCGCTGATGCCGCTTACCGTGTTGGTGGGAAGAAATTCAGCAGGGAAAACTAGTGTGCTTCATGCACTGGAGTTTCTACGCAGTTTGTCGGGGCAAACTCTTGTCGATACACTCCAACAAGTCGGTGGCTATGAATCTATTCGTACACAATTGGTCAAGCAAGATGGAAGTTCGGCATTTATCCAAGGTTTGGACTCTATAACGATAGAGATTACTTTTACGACAAAGCATGATGTAAATGTCGAAATAGGAGACAGCAAGAATATCAATGTTCATTGTGATTATGGCAAATATTACCTCAATCTTCAGGTAGAGTATGATGGTAATCGCGTTCAGTATACCAGTGTGGAGTATGTTCACATCAATGGGGCTGATTCATCGGGAAAACCTATTCGATGGATTGTTGCCGCAGATAAAGATGCCCCAACTCAAAAAACGAATTATCGTTCGCTCAATGACGCAGATTCTTCAGCAATAGATATCGATAATGGCTTTAGTATTCGTTTGTTTGGTCTTGAAGACATGCCATTACTCAACAAAGAACCTTTCTTTCTTCCTCCTTTGCGTGCACTGTTGAATAATTGCGTAGTATTTAATTTTGATAGTCGCAGGATGAAAGAAGCTGTGCCGTTGATTGCCACAAAAGAACTGAGTGCCGATGGTGCAAATTTGGCGGTTGTTCTGCGGAGTATTTTATCCGATCCTGAGCAAAGAGAATCTTTTACGCATATTCTTCGTTATGTATTTCCTCATATCGCTACCATTGAACTTCAAAACTTTACACACCAGCATGTTCATCTTGCTCTGCGCGAAGAACATAATCCGACATGGGCGTTGCCCTCCTCACTGTTTTCCGATGGTACAGTGTATATGCTGGCACTAATCGTCGTTCTCTTCTTTGACGAACGACCAATCGCTATCATTGAAGAACCTGATCGCTATTTGCATCCTGCTATGATGAGTACGTTGGCGCGACTGCTTGAAGATGCCTCGCAAAAAAAACAAGTCATTATCACCACGCACAATCCTCTGCTTGTAAAGCATGTTGCTCTTGAGAATTTGTTAGTTGTTCATCGTACTCATCAGGGAGAGACACAAGTTCTTCGGGCAAATACAAGCACTTCTGTGCAGGCATATTTAGAGTCAGACGATGTTGATATTGCCGATGTGATGATTCATGATATGTTCGTTTAAAGGTGTCTGTCAACCATGAAACAAATTAGATTTTTTGTCGAGGGAAAAGACGATCAGGTCTTTATCGAATATGTTGTGAAACCACTTTGTCGCTTGTATGATGTAGCATTTAGTGGTACTGTACAGTGTAGTCAAACTGATCCTAAAAAAATTGCGTCATTTGTACACAATACGATACGAGACGGTTCGATTTGCTTTTTTCTCGCCGATCAAGACTCCTTGCAATACCATACTCTGGAGCAACGGTTACGCAGTATTTATCAGAAATATCAATTGCCCAGCTCAACGCACCTTGTTGTTGTCATAGAGGAAATAGAGAGTTGGTACATTGCAGGATTGTCGCACTATTGGTACAAAGAACTGCAATTAGGATCTTATCATCAAA
>DHLT01000015.1:34019-35367 GCA_002405405.1 Ignavibacteria bacterium UBA4661
ATGTTCAACCATCTTTTTCAAACGACACGCCTTGCACGAGGAGGGCGGGCATCGCTTCTTCCCTATCTTCTTCATCGTTTCGATCCGGATATTGCTTGCGAGCGCAACAGTTCCTTCCAATACTTTTACAAAAAATTGAATGATGTTTTGGTATCATTGCGTAATAATGCCGATGGTCTTTCACAACAAGGATAAAACTCTATGCTGTATGGTGGAGCATCTGTAGCACAAGCACTGTATCGTGAAGGTGTGCGCAATCTATTTACGCTGACCGGCGGACACATTGCACCGATTCTTGTTGAGGCAAAGCGTATTGGTATGCGTATTCTTGATACACGTCATGAGGCAACGGCTGTCTTTGCCGCTGATGCAACCGCACGTTTGACGGGCATACCCGGTGTAGCGGTGGTGACAGCTGGTCCCGGTGTAACGAATACGATTACTGCTATCAAGAATGCTCAAATGGCGCAGTCGCCTCTTGTTCTTCTTGGTGGCGCGGCGGCAACAATTCTCAAGGGGCGTGGTTCGCTGCAAGATATTGAGCAGATCGCTCTGATGAAGTCCTTGGTGAAGTGGAGCGTTACCATTAAACAGGTTAAGCATATTCCTGCTGCAATTCACTCGGCATGTGTTATGGCAAAAAGTGGTGTGCCGGGTCCGGTTTTTGTTGAATTACCCATTGATACATTATATCCCGAAGAAGTTGTACGTAGTTGGTATGCGAGCAAAAGTACGAAGCCCTCAACGTGGCGTGATTGGCGGCAGTTCAATCTTCTGCGCTTTATGGAGCAGACCTATACACAGTGGCATCTCAATCGTGTCTTTGCACCACCAACATCAGAGAATGCGCATATCGAGCAGAAAGTCCACATCCCTGCGGTGAATCCCTCACTATCTGCCAAAGCTGTTCGTGCTCTAGAGCAAGCGCAGCGTCCTATTATGGTTGTAGGAAGCCAAGCTGTTGTTAATCCTGATCGGATTCCTGAGTTATTAGCCTCGATTGAGGCATTAGGTATCCCCGTTTATGTATCAGGTATGGCACGCGGGCTGCTCGGCACAGAGCATCCCTTACTTTTTCGACATAGGCGTAAAGAAGCATTACGATCATCGGATTGTGTGGTCTTGCTTGGTGTACCGAATGATTTTCGTTTGGATTATGGTAAAAGTATTTCACCCAAAGCAACGCTGATTACAGTAAATCGTTCGCGGCGTGATATATCGCTCAATCGTCGCCCGACGATTGGCGTACATGGCGATCCTACCCAATTTGTGAGTTTGCTCTCAGCGGTAGCGCATGACCATGCTGATTGGGCTGCATGGTTTAGAGAATTACGTCAGCGAGAAGACG
>DHLT01000209.1:0-9220 GCA_002405405.1 Ignavibacteria bacterium UBA4661
AAATGAGTAAGTGAAGAAATAACCACAGCATCAAGAAGATGATCGCGCAAATTGCTACGGATCTCTTTCATACGCTGGGCATATACGGAAATTGAAGCCATGAAATCATACAATAAAAACAATGAATACTGAATAATATTTGCGTAGTAGAGCATCATCATTCACGCCTACAATACTACTGAATGTTCAGGAGAATCAAATGATTAACCTCATTACGGAAACAAGTGATTTCGTACATTGCACTCCTTGCATACAACACTGTGACGATTTTGATAGCAATAATGGATCAACTTTTATGCTTTGATGCCATTGCACTCAGCGGAGTATCTTTTCTTTCTTCAACTCATTTTCTTAGTCTTATGTCGCTTGCAACCGATCTCAAAGTATTTATCCGCCGTATTACAGGACGTGAACAACGTAAAATTGAACGCTGGAATCGTGAATATGCAGAAGGGAAATGGGCATGGCTTCGCCGTTTGGACGAACTTGCGCATCATAGCGTACTTGCAGGATATTTTATGGAAATAAAACCACAAGGTACTGTGTTGGACGTTGGTTGTGGCGAAGGTCTTTTACAAGAACGTATTACGCCATTTCACTACAGCAAATACATGGGCACCGATCTTGATAAAGCCATCGAGATTGCCAGCAAGAAAAATGATGAGAAAACACACTTTGTTGTCGGCGACATGAATACTTTCAATCCGGGTGAAAGCTTCGATGCAATTATCTTCAATGAATCGATCTATTACCTTCATGATACAGTGGGTGGCTTGCAACGCTATGAAGAGTTTCTCAAACCTGATGGTATTTTCATTATCTCGATGTTTCAAAGTGAAAAAAACATTGCGACCAAACAGCGTATTCAAGAAAAATATACCACACTTGATGAAGTAACCATTACCAATACAAAAGGCACAACATGGATGTGCTTTGCCTTGTCGCGTGCATAATAACTGCATCGAATTATTTTGCCGAAATGATCGTCATCGTGTGCGGTCTCACGAGGGCAATACAACTTTCGCTCCTCTATCATGCTTCTTGCGCTTTTTTGTTGTGGTATTCTTGGTATTGGTGTTATAGGATGGGGCATTCTACAACGCCGATGGTTCGTACGTTTACCCTCGACAGCACTCCGTGTCTTGATGTACCATGATGTTCAACCTGACAAACGCGACGGCTTAACAGTTACACCCGATCAATTACACGAACATATTCTTTGGCTTCGCAAGAACCATTACACCATCATCTCAGCACATGATGTTGTCGATCATCTGCGAAGCCGCAAGGAATTACCTGCACAATCTGTATTACTGACATTTGACGATGCTTATGCAACGCTCTTTGAGCATGGCATCCCTGTGCTGTCAGCACTCAGTGCACCAGCTTTGGTATTTGTACCGACTGCTTTTATTGGTATGGCAAATTATTGGGATGATAACACACGTCCATTAATGTCTGATTCCCAGCTCCGCGAACTTGTTAAGTATAATGTGGCTATTGGCTCGCATTCACACTCGCATTTAAACTATGCTGAATTTGGCTTGGAAGAAGTCTGGAAAGATTCCGGTGATTCGTTTTCGGTATTGACCAGTTATGGTAAAAATTTCGTCCCGCTTTTTGCCTATCCTTACGGAAAATTTTCCCATCAAACCGCTATGCTTGGTGCAACCATCAATGTGTTTCGTACTCATAATTTTATTGGTGCTTTTCGCATCAAAAATCGTGTGAATGCACTCCCCATCGAAAACCCTTTTCTCATTACTCGAACTGATATCACAGGCATGGATACACTCGAAACATTTGAACGAAAGGTACGAACCGGCGGATTGCAATTATTCTGACTTCGCATGTACTGTTGCATCACTATTCAAGACAGTACTCGGCTCTAGTCTGCTTACTTCGTCTATTGATAGCAGTTCTGACAGTCCGTTTTCAGCTAAGGGGAATCTCACGCTAAACTCCGATCCGAAACCATATTCGCTTTTGCAAGCAATTGAACCGTGCATTGCATCCATCATTTTTTTTGCAATAGATAAACCAAGTCCTGTAGAATTTTCACCCCCTGTTGGGCGTGACGACATTTTAGCAAATTTGGTAAAGAGTTTTTCTTGATCTTCGATTGTTAATCCGGGACCTTCATCTCGAATCGCAAACACAACTTGCTGTGTGTGTTTATCCGTAGAATCTGTTTCAGGAACTTGTTCAATAGTAATCGAACAATAAATGTTTTTTGCCTTTGGGGTGTATTTAATTGCGTTAGACAAGAGATTATAGAGAACACTTGACACCAAAATGCGATCGCCTTGAAAAAAGGTTATCCTTGGCATATACTGTACATGCAGTTTCATATACTTCGCATCAGCACTTTGTTGGAGTGCAGAAACTGCTTCTTCTAACATTGCATTCGCACTCAACATTTCGATATTGGGCGAGAGTCCCTGTGTCTCGATACGATGGAGATTGAGCAAGGTATTGATGATATCCAACATGTATTTCGATTGCGTATAGATGCGCTCAAAAGACTGCCGGAGCATATCACCATTTCCTTGGTTTTCTAATTCCTCTGCCAAGCGCTCACCAACATTAGCGGTCAATAAAATTGATGATAAAGGATTTTTCAAGTCATGTGTGGCTATGCTTAAAAATTCATCTTTGTCTTTACTCACCTGATTGAGCCGATCATTCAAATCAGCTAATTGAAGATTTTTTTCCAGTAGCAGTGCATTGCTCTGCTCCAAAGCAAGCGAACGTTCTTCCAATTCTTTTCGCCGTTGCTGAATTTCTTCTGTTGTGCGTTCTTTTAGACGATTACGATTGACTAAAACAGCAATTAAAAGGGTCAACAAACCAACACCGACAGCCAGAGCAAGAAGTTGCACACGGTTGTTAGCTTCGCGCTCCAAGAGAATTTGAATTTCTTGTTCTTTCTTCTCAACCTGATAGCGGGTCTCTACTTCAGCAACACGCTTGATGCTTTCATCTCGATACATTGAATCTTTAGCCGCCATCATTTCTCGAAAATAGCGCATTGCCTCGCTGTACTTGCCCATTGCTTCGTACACTTCGGCAATCCGACCAAGTGCTGTGTGACGGTGTGCAAGAGCATTCAGCGAATCAGCTTGGGCAAGTGCGCGCTCGGCATAATGAAGTGCTTCGGTAAACTTGGTCTGCTTTTGCAGAGCACGACTGATATTACTTGCAACAGCAATTTGTCCTAATCCATCATGTAGTTCGATACGAATGCTCATTGCACCCATAAAATAATTGTATGCCAGTGTAGGTTTATTTTGGTCTAAATAGATACGACCCAAGGCATTCAAGGATGTTGCTATCCCATGTCTATTATTCAGTTCTTGGCGAATGCGAAGTGCATTACTGTGATATTCCAATGCACGTTGATAGTTTTTTTGTAGGTAGTGAATTTCTCCTATTGCATTATAAGCATTAGAAATGCCAACTTTCTCGCCCGACTTTTCTTTCGCATCCAGACCACGCTTGTAATACGATAATGCTTCATCGTATTTCCCCTGCTGCTTCATGAGCATACCCACATTCAACAGTGCCGTACCAACATCATTGATATTACCCTCTTCCTCACGCATTTTCAACGAGGCGAAAAGCTCTTCTGTCGCTTGTCCGTATTCTCCAATTGCCAAATGCGACAATCCTAGTCCGTTATAAACAACTGCAATACCCCGCCGATTACCAATCTGTTTATACAAGACTAATGCTTGCTGATAGTAGAGAACTGCTGAATCATTTTTACCAAGATTACTATACACGGTAGCAATATTCTTTAATGCTTCAGCTTCACCTTTGATAAAGCTAATGTCCCGCGCCAATGCCAATGCTGTCAAGCCATATCGCTTTGCAGTATCGAACGAACGATACCAATAAGCACGACTCAAGTTGTTATACACATTGACAGTATGAGTATCGCGAACACTTCTTTGCGTTAGTTTCAACAAACTATCATGAGATGTTGTTTGTGCCATTACCGATTGCTGACGACACAAACCTGCTACCATGCTCTGTATCACAGCAAGCAAAAACAGCAGTACTCTATGTGAAAGACATGATATGCGCATGGATAATGGAACTAAGCAAGTAAATAATGCAACGTATGAAGAGTAGGCAGTCTGTTCTTAATGGTCATGTGTTGCACCAGAATTATGAGCATGACTCACTAGTGCATATGCACCCTGAATTGCAATTTTTGCTAGTCGAATACTGTCCGGTAGAGCAATACCACCCGGCAATGTCACTGCTGTAAATCCTCCGGTACTGATGCCGCGCTCAACTTGTACAATATTGAACTCAACACGGAGCGAATCTGTATGATGAGGTGCCCGAGCAAGAGCAATGTACTCTTTTCCATTGCTACTAACAATAGCTTGCGTAGGTACTGTCCATAATCTTTGGGCATCAGTTTCGATGACGGCAGTTAATGCTGTGTATGGCATCAAATTTTTTGATTCGCCACGTAGATGAACATGAACACGCACCATGCGATCTTGTGTAACTTCACGACCAATCAAATATATTTCGGCACTCTGCTCTTCAACAACATTGCTTAATCGAACATGGACTTGTTGATGTGGGCGTAGACGAACAACATCTTTTTCAAAGACCATCAACTCTGCATGAAGATGGTCAGTATTTACAATCTCGCAGATAATATCCTGCGGAGCATTAAACTTGCCACGATGAGTCAATACCTTCGTTACATAGCCATCCATCGGTGCTGTGAGTGTGTAGGTACTGCTCACGAGTGATTTTAAAACATCTGCCGGACGCATACCGAGCATACGTAATCGCTGTTCTAAACCTGCAACACGACCACGCAAAGCATAGTACTCTGCCATAACCTGCTGATATGTCTTCGTTGCATTGATATTGTCTTTTTGCAGTATTTCTTGTCGCTTATATTCAGTTTCGAGAAAATCAACTTTACTTTTTGTAGCAATATATTCTTCTTGCAATGCAATGTAATCTTGGTGCTCCAACACAGCAATCACATCACCTTTTCGAACAAATTGTCCTTCCAAAACAGTAATAGATTGGATAAAGCCTCCTACATGTGGTGATATTGAGATAATATTTTGCGGTGGTACGTCAAGCATACCATGTGCAGTAATATTACCACTCATACTACGCTCTTCGCCTAAACCTAAGACAATGCCTGCAACACGTACTTGCTCAGGGGTAAGGACAATGTTCATCGTACCGTCGTTATGCTCGACAGGAGTAGATTGTGCAGAAGATTGTGGCACCTGTTCGGGTGCCTTGGAGCAAGCACTACAACCTATTAAAAGCACAAAGAAGAAGGAAATATATCGTTGCATGAAAAGTACCATCAAGAAAAGTCACTGAAAGAATAAAAACCACCTACAGCCCTGCTAATGCCTCAAGAGCGATAACCGCACTGTTATATTGCTCAAGAGCATCGCAGTATTTCATCTGGACTGCGAAACTCCGCCGTAAGGCATTGCTATATTCTACAAAACTACTTTCACCCTGAGAATAGGAAGTTTGTGCTATCGTTTGCAAACGGCGTGCTTGCTGTAATGCAGCTTCTTCATATACCTGCAAGCTTGCTTGTGCTTTGGTAAATTCAAGGATTGCTCGCTGATACTCTGCACGCAAGATAACCATGTACTGTTCTGCTTGCTGTTGTGCTGAAAGTCGTTCTACCTCCGTTGCCTCGATACGTGCTATACCGGGTACAAACCATAGAGGTAAAGAAACACCAAAGCTAAATCCACTAAAACGATTACCACTATTCGCGAGTGTGCCATCGCGCAAAGACGAACCAATAATACTTTGCGAAAAATATCCGAGTGAAAAGTCCGGCAATGCTTTGGCTATCTCAACAGAATGACGTGCTGCGGCAATCGTCATCGCTTGTCGCAAGAGTGCCGCCATTGGATTACTCTGCGTCAGCATTGTATCATGAACCACCTTGAATATGCGCTTGACAGGTGTTGGTACAACCAAACTCAGCGAAGGTAAAGAATCTGTTTGTGTTGCTAGTAATGCACGCAGAGCACTTACACAAGCACGACTATCATAGTCCACTTGCAATACCTGCGCTCGGAGGTCTACAGCTTGCAAACGTGCCTCTGCTTCCTCTAATGATGTTGCATCACCTGCCGACATACGTCGTGCTTCATTACGAACAAGACGTTGCACCAAAGTATCTTGTTCCCGAAGCAACCGCTCACGCTCTTGCAACACAGCATATCGATAAAAAATACTTCGCACCGTTGATACAATTTGTACTTGTGCTTGTCGGACTCGTAAGCGACTTTGCTCTTCCTGTGCTCCTGCAAGCGAACTTTGTGCTGAAAACAAGGTTGGAAAAGGAATACTCTGTGTGATAGTGAACAAATTGTCCTGTTCAAAGCTACTAATTTGTCCTACCTGATAGCTTACTGCCGTCTTTCCTACATCAGTTACTGTACGCCGCAATATGCGCTGAATGTCAACTTCATTTCGCGCCATACGAATTGGCAGTGCATTTTTTTCAGCAAGCTCTAATGCTGCTTGTAAAGATAATGAGGGCTGTGCCATCATTGGTGAAGTTGACGAGAGACCAACAATAACACAGAGCACTATTGGGAGAATAATCGCTTGTTTTTGTACACGCATCATAGCACGCTCTTCAATCAGCACATACAATACCGGCAAGACAATTAAGGTCAGCAATGTTGCCGATACTAAACCACCTATTACAACGGTAGCAAGTGGGCGTTGGACTTCTGCACCCGACGAACTCGACAGAGCCATCGGTAAAAAACCAAGCGATGCCACCAATGCCGTCATCAAGACAGGTCGCAGGCGTTCTTTTGTTCCATCTTCTGCAATTGTGTATAACCATTGGCGGACATTGTCCTGTGGTTGCAGTGTTGTGCGCCGCTCCTGTTGCAGACGGTTAAAACATGTAATCAAGACAATTCCATTAAGCACAGCAATACCAAACAATGCAATAAACCCTACACCGGCTGATATACTAAACGGCATTCCGCGCAAGGCAAGAGCGACTACGCCGCCAATTGCCGCAAGGGGGATTGCCGAAAAAATCATCATGCCATATTTGAGTGACTGGAAGGTAAAATACAAGAGTATAAAAATCAGTACTAAAGCCACCGGCACCGCAACCAACAGTCGTTTCTTCGCTTCGATGAGGTTTTCAAAGCTCCCCCCATAGCGAATAAAATACCCAGCAGGTAAGAGCAGATTCTTGCCAAGTATCGCCTGGATATCATGAACGACCGATTGCACATCACGATTGCGCACATTAAATCCAACAATAATGCGACGTTTCGCATCTTCACGTTGAATTTGATTCGCACCGAACTCAACCTGAATATCTGCAACATATTCGAGTGGAATAAGATTGCCATTAGGGGTACGTACCGGAGTTTGACGCACGGCACTCACATCATTACGAATGAGAGAATCTAACCGCACTACAATATCAAACCGCCGTTCATTCTCATAAACTTTACCGACCGATGCACCTGCAAATGCTGTACGCAACGCCGTATTGACATCATCAACGGATAAACCAAAACGAGCAAGTTCAGTACGGCGAACACGTACAACAACTTGCTGAAGCCCCGACACCTGCTCGACATACACATCTTCGACACCATTCACCTGCTTTGCTATACTTCCGATACGTTGTGCAAGATCTGCCAACACCGCCATGTCTTCACCAAAAATTTTGACGACGACATCTTGACGAGCACCACTGATCAGCTCATTAAATCGCATTTGAATAGGTTGTAAAAATTCTGATTCTGCTCCCGGGATATTGTCTAATTCTGCTTTCATTTTTTCGGCAAGCTCTTCCATTGAACGCGCACTAACCCATTCACTGCGTGGCTTTAAGATAAGCATCAGATCATACGCTTCTATTGGCATGGGGTCGGTGGGAATTTCACTGGTACCGATTTTACCAATAGCTTTAGTAACCTCAGGAAACTTTTCTACCATTATGGCACCGGCTTGTTGTGACACTGCAACCGAATGCGACAATGCACTTCCGGTCATAACGCGCATTCCTACGGCAAAATCACCTTCATCTAACGTAGGAATAAATTCCCCACCAAGAGTTGAGAAGAGCATTGCACTTGCTACCAATGCTCCGCCGGAAATACTCAATACTGCCGTGCGATGCTGTAAAGCCATGCGCAGACATGGTGCATAGAGTGTTTGAAACCACTGCATGACGTGCTCGGATATACGCTCAAATAATAGACCTACACGCGAGCTTGCCGTTCCACTTTTACTCAATGCCAATGCCGACATCATGGGGATATAAGTAATCGACAAAAGAAATGCCCCAAGGATCGCAAAACTGACTGTTTCCGCCATCGGCTTAAACATTTTTCCTTCAATACCGGAAAGCGCTAGAATCGGGACATAAACAATAAGAATGATAATTTCACCAAATGTTGCTGACGAACGAATTGCCGATGCCGACACATAGACCTCATGATCCATTTCCTTCTGAGTCAAACGTCCATTTGCGCGTAATACGCCGCTCGCCATGATATGATGAAGCGTTGCTTCAACGATAATAAGCGCGCCATCAACAATGATACCGAAGTCAATAGCACCAAGCGACATGAGATTGCCCGATACACCGAAAACATGCATCATACCAAGTGCGAAGAGCATTGAGAGCGGTATAGTTGAAGCAACAATCAAACCTGCACGAATGCTACCCAACATAATAACCAAGACACACAACACTATAAGCGCACCTTCGATCAAATTTGTTTCAACGGTACTAATAGCACCATTGACAAGTTTAGTACGATCAAGATAAGGCTCAATACTGATACCTTTCGGTAGCCCGGCATTGATTTCTTCAATACGTTGTTTGACAAGAGCAATGACTTGCGAAGAGTTTTCACCTTTCGTCATCATCACGATACCACCAACACATTCGCCGGGAGGAACATTCTTAGCAGAATACGTCATTGCACCATAGCGTGATGCCGAGCCGAATTGAATGGTTGCAACATCGCGCAGAAGAATCGGCGTACCATTTGACGCATTTTTTACGACAATAGCTTCGAGGTCATCTTTGCTGGCAGTCATACCTTCGGAGCGAATGAAATACGCCGAAGAATACTTCTCGATATAGGCACCGCCCGTGTTCTGATTATTGCGTTCCAATGCTTGAAAAATCTCTTGCATACCG
>DHLT01000209.1:9325-11503 GCA_002405405.1 Ignavibacteria bacterium UBA4661
TCCAATGCTTGAAATATCTCTTGCATACCGATCTGTAAAGCACGCAGTTTTTCAGGTTGAACAGCGATCTCATACTGTTTTACATAGCCACCAAAACTGCTCACATCAGCTACACCCCTCAGACCAAGTAATTGCCGGCGTACAATCCAGTCTTGTATTGTGCGTAATTCCATAAGAGAGTATGCATCAGTCTTTTCAGGTGCAACACGCAGGGTGTATTGATAAATTTCCCCTAAACCCGTTGTTACCGGAGCAAGCTCGGGTGCACCGAAAGTCGGTGGAATTTCACGTTCAGCATCTTTTAATCGCTCTAATACTTGCTGACGCGCCCAGTAAATATCAATATGTTCCTCGAACACAATTGTTACTACCGACAAACCAAAGCGTGAAAACGAGCGCATCTCAACACGATGTGGAATAGATGCGAGTGACATTTCGATGGGGAAAGTAATGAGGCGCTCAATATCGGTTGCCGATAGTGCCGGACTACGTGTGATGACTTGTACTTGATTATTAGTAACATCGGGGACAGCATCGATAGCAAGCTGGGTAGCACTATATCCTCCCCATACGATCAAACCAACAACAAGCACCCCAATAACAAGTTTATTGCGCAGAGAAAAAAGAATAATTCGATCAAGCATAGATACCGCAAGCAGTCAGATAGATCCAACACAAACCATCATCAAGATTCATTTGTGTGTTGAAACACAGATATTTATTAACTCTTTAACGAGTATTTATCAATTCTTTAATGAGTTTCCTGAGAGCAGGACGAAACTTCCCTGTAATTTGCATCGTTAAAAGGGGAATGAGAAACTTTTTCTCATCCATTGCGTATAACGGAAGGTTTTCTTGCGGTTTCTTTATTCTCATCTAACATAGAAACCTCATAAGAACGGAGCGTTATGCAGAGGATAAGTGAATCAGTCTCACGAATATCAAACATGGTTCACACGAAAGATAGTACACACAGCTGACTTTTTTAAACCAATGTATAGATTATGGCATCAAACACTTGCATTGAGGCAGCAGGTTTAGTCTTTGGACAATATGGCTTACACCATGATGCTTGTCATACGCATTCACGATAGTATTTATTTCTCGTTTTCATTTTTTCATGGGGTTGTGATGATTGTTGTTTCTTTGTTGGCACGCCAAATTATAGGAGCATTGCTGACTGGTTTTGTACTTTTTGTAGGATTTTCTTCTGCGTATGCACAACGCACACATGTTCTTGCAGGAACAATTTTGGACAGTGCTGAACGTACACCGCTTTCCGGTGCACGAGTTCAAATTCTCTCAGCAGATAATAAACCAATTGGTGGCGGTATCAGTGATAAGAACGGACGTTTTTGGGTGAGAGGTATTCCTACCGGTAACTATATACTTGTTGCTGAATATGTGGCATTTTTACCTCTTCGTCGTTCTATCAGTGTGGACAATTCCGATACCGTACGGCTTGGGGCTTTACGTTTGCGACAAGATGCTGTAAAACTTCAAGAAGTCAATGTAACAGCAAAAGCAACACGGATGGAGGTAAAAGGCGATACATTAGAATTCAACGCATCCGCATTTAAAACAGATAAAAATGCTGCTGCAGAAGATTTAATTCGGAAACTTCCCGGTTTGGAAGTAGATAATACCGGTACTGTCAAAGCACAAGGACAAAATGTTCAGCGCGTCCTTGTCGATGGCAAGCCATTTTTTGGTGATGATCCTCGTGCGGCACTGCGTAATCTTCCTTCGGAAATTATCGACCGCGTTCAAGTCTTGGATCAAATGAGCGACCAATCGCAATTCACTCGTTTTGATGATGGCGACCGCACGAAAACACTGAATATCGTTACGAAGCCCGATCGCAGAAGCGGTCAATTTGGTAAACTCTATGCCGGTTATGGTACGGATGATCGCTATTCTGCCGGCGGTAATGTCAATTTCTTCAATGGCGATCGTCGTATTTCGGTCATTGGCATGTCGAATAATATCAACCAACTAAACTTTTCGATTCAAGATATTCTTGGTTCGATGGGCGGCGGTAACAACCCAATGGCGCAAGCCATGGGTGGTATGGCACGGATGTTTGGCGGCGGTGGTGCTATGCGTATGGGCGGCGGTGGCGGTGGAAGGGGTGGTATCGGTCAATTCCTCAGTTCGCAGAGCGATGGTATCACACGG
>DHLT01000199.1 GCA_002405405.1 Ignavibacteria bacterium UBA4661
AGTTTTACGCCGACTATTGCGGGTGTGGGGCAGACAGTAACGATAACGGGAACAAATCTCAATCAAGTGAATGGTGTGAGTTTTGGTGGTGTGAATGCGAGTAGTTTTACGGTCGTGAATGATAATACAGTTACGGCAGTGGTGGCACCGAATAGTGCAAGTGGGAATGTAGCGGTAACGGTACCGGGCAGTAATGGCAGTCAAGCGGGTTTTACATTTGTCGCGCCGATGACGATTACAGCGGTGAGTCCGAACCCGATTGTTGCGGGGAATACACTCACGCTGACAGGAACGAATTTCAACCAAGTAACGACGATGACGATTGGCGGTACAGCGGTGAATTTCACGATTGGTTCAGCAACGCAGATTACTGTACCGATTGCATGGAATTTTGTTCTTGGTACGCAATTATCCGGAATAATCTCACTGACATCGTTGCAGAACTCACCGACAACGGCAAGTGTCACTATCAATCCACCGCCATCATCAATTAATTTGTCGCCATTTGTTATTGATTTCGGAACAATCAATGCGCAAGAAAGTACGACAATCACTATCAGCATAACAGCCGCTAATCAGCGGCAAAATGTAAGCATCAGCAATGAAATTCCGAATGTGGCGATTGCCTCGAGTACGAACAATACGTTTGGCAATACAATTATCCTCACACCCGATGAAAATGGTAGCATAAGTGCAACAATGCAGGTACGATTCGCACCAACGACTACACAGAGTTTTGCAAGCCTGATAAGAATGGTGCGTACCGGTGGTATAACCAATCTGATCGTGAGGGGTACGGCAATTATTCCTGCACCACAGGTTGTATTCGCAACAAGTGCGCTCAATATCGGTGCGGTGAATGTGAATACAATGACCACCCAAAGTATCCAAATCACAACGCGCTATCTGCAACAACCCATAACACTAACTGCTCCGGCGAATCTTTTACTCTCGCTTGATAATGTAGCATTCAGTGCGAGTCTTACCATTCCTGTAACCTATAGCACAGCGCAAACAACATCGCTCTTTGTGCGACCAATCACGACTGCGCCGACAACATTGTCGGGGAATATTACCGCAAGGACAGTCGATGCTACCGGCGCAAGTGTTATCGTAACGCTTGGTGTGAGTGGGCGTGTGATTGGCTTGCAACCGGACATTACGGGCTTTAGTTCGACACAAATTCTACCGGGTAATCCACTGGTTATCTTTGGGAATAATCTCAGTACTCTCACTGCCGTGCGCTTCTTTGGTGTGAATGGTTCAAGTGCAACGATTGTGCAAACATCAAGTAATGTTGCGACAGTTATGGTGCCAAACTTCACCACGCAAGTCAGTGGTTTTCTGTATCTCGAAAATGCTAATGGTAGCACCATAGCAACAACACCGCTCCAAGTCGTTCTGCCACCAACAATCAATACCATAACACCAACGGTGGTTGGTCAGAATGATATTGTTACGATCACAGGTAACAATCTTGCATTTGTGAACAGTGTTCTGTTGGGCGATCAAAACTCGACAACGAATGTCAGTATCGTATCACAGTCGAATACGGCACTCTCGCTTCGAATACCAAATACTGTACGAAGCAGAGCGATACCCATCAGTATTGCGAATGTGGCGGGGCAAGATCAAACCCAGCCGATTCGCATTTTTGGTGCGCCGACCATTACAGGTCTTTTCACGACAACAGGTACGGCTACGACAGCAATTCTTCCCGGAGGAAGCATTGTTGTTACCGGAACCGATGTTGATATAAGTTTTTCTACCTTTCTTGTTATGGAGGGTGGTCAATTACGTTTGCTGACACGCAGACGGCTCGGCAATGATTCTCTCCAGCTGACGATAGCAGAAAATACTCCTTCAGGTGTTGGAGCATTAGTAGTCGAAAATACTGTTGGAAGTGTTCGTACTGCAAGGCAAAGTGTGCGTGTTGTGGGTACACCCATCCTAACGCAAATTTCATGGATAACCGCGTCCGGACAAGAGCGAATTGATCGATCTCTAGACACATCATTTTTTCCAAGTAGATTACTTGTGAATGTTGGACGTGATAAGTTTTTATCGATTAGTGGCACTGATCTTGATTATATAACCCAAGTCCAGTTTGTGGGTGAGGGAGTATCATCAGGTTACAGAGAGAATGTTACTATTTTGCAGCAGAGTTTTAGTGGATTACGTTTACAATTCTCCACCGATAGTTTACAGAATATCACGGGGCGATTGCTTTTTATCAGTCCGCCGGGCAATGTTTTATCAATTTTTCGTGTCAATCCTATCCCTATCCCCGTTGTGCGTACGATCAGCCCTATGTTGGTTGCAACGAATGGTACGCTTACCATAACAGGACAGAGTTTTGAAACACTGACAGAAGTCCGTGCTAGGCCACTTATTCCGCTCAATGATAGAGAAGGTACATATACACTAACGATCAGGGAGCGCGTAACAAGTGCTGATATTTCGGTGGATGATCGCGTTGTCATTGTATTGCCAACTACGGGCACTATTCTTCCCGCAAATCGTGGATACAACTTGACCCTCACTAATGCGGCGGGGAGCATTCTTACACGCGACACTTTCTTTATTGTGCCACCGATCACTGTTCGGACAAATGCAAATACATATGCCAATGGTGGTACAGTTCGTGCCTTTGTGAGTCCATTCAATCGAGTAAATTTGGTCATGCTGGTTACCCTCGTCAATGGTGTGCAGACAGCAGTTGATACAATTCCTCGAGCTCTTTACACGCAAATAGGCGATAGTATTTCTTTTGTATTACCTTTCGTGAACACTCAAACTGAATTTCGTGTGCGCGTGCGTTCGGTAGTAAATCAAACCTTTGAAAGTTCATCATTTTTTACCTCACTACCTCCCAATATCACAAGTATAACACCGCGCCTTGTTCTGCCGGGTGATACGATTACTATTACGGGTAATAATCTCCGGTTCTTAACGAGTGCACAGTTTTTCCGTGGTGCAACACTGACCGGTACCATTCTGCCGAATACGGGTGCCGATGTTGATGTACGTCGGCAAATTATTGTGCCAAGGAACTATACTGTAAGAGCAGACAGACCAGACAGAACGCGCGATACGGGACTGGTACAGGTGAATACGGTCGGAGGTAATGATGTTACGCCTCCGCTGATCATCCTGCGTCCTCCGGTGATTACACGGGTAACTCCAACTGCCATGATACCCGGAAATCTTGTTCAGATCGTTGGTGTGAATGTTCGTCATATAGATTCTGTCGTGCTTTTCCATTGGTTGGGATCTCGTGCCACCATTATAGATCGTCCTGACGAAGACAGTATTGTTGTGCGGTTGCCCTTAGAGCTTCCGTCATCATCGGTGATACCGGCACGTCGGCAAACTATCACTGTCCGATTCATTCGTGAACCATGGTTTAGTTATCCGCGTGAAATAGCAAGTATGGTAGTTACTGCTACCGCCGGTGATCGTTTTACATGGACTAGCAATGATGCCAGGGCTTTGATAAGCATTGAGTTTTCACCGAGAGCAGGTGTTGCAGGAGGAGGTTCCTCATTTTCTTTTTCTCGAGTAGGAAATGAGATTACGTTTGAAATACCGTACATAGCACCATTCATAGAATCAGTAGATGCAAACCGCACTCCAAGACTTTATGGGTCTGCACGGAATTTTCGGTTCGTTGATTCGTCGCAAATCATTAGTCGGGCACAGCTACCAACCATAACGAGAGTTACTCCGACCGATGGTGCCGAGCGTGATACCGTTACGATTACCGGCACCAATCTCAGCATCGTGAATCGTGCGCTACTCTTTAGTATTACTGGTCCTGAAATGCGGATTCTGCCCGGCGGAACGAATACTCAAATTCGTGTTTTGATACCGCTTGGCACGGAAACACGCACCGCACCGATTACGCTGATTACGCCCTTGGGTCCGATCAATACGCCAAATGTGCGTGTATTTGGTATCCCGACCGTCCGCAATATGCAACCACGCGATGGCAATCCGGGCGATACGATTCTCTTCTTGGGTACTGACTTGATTGATGTTGATCG
>DHLT01000143.1:0-1134 GCA_002405405.1 Ignavibacteria bacterium UBA4661
AACTTCTTACCACTTTTGACCAAGAACATTTTGAACCCGAAAATACAGATGAACCTATTGTGCTTACAGCGAGCGAGTTGGAATTACTGTCCTATATCGCCGAAGGAAAACTAAGCAAAGAGGATGCCGAAATCTTGTCGCTGAGTGTGCGTACCGTTGAAACCCACCGTCAAAATATTATGCGAAAAACAGGATGTCGTAATGCCACTGCTTTGGTGCGGTTTGCTATTGATCATGGTGTACGCTAAGTATGCAACTCATCGGGAGTTGTCGATGAAGAGAGGGGCATTGATCAAGCTGATGAATTTCGAGCTGATGAATTGAGCTAAGAACTGTAAATACGTACTTCTACGGATTGGTGGAGCAAGGAATTCGCTCTAACTTTGCGCACGGCATACTTTGTGCATACAATGTGTGTTCTTACTCTTAAAGAATGTAATGAACTTTGATACGATTTTTCCGGTCTTCTCTTTGGGAAAGCACCATGAAACATTTTATACGAATTTTTTTGATTGTTGTTCTTGTTGGTAGTGGGGGGGCGCATGGTGTCTATGCCCAAAATAATGTGGGTATTGGCACAAATAGCCCTAATGCCGCCGCCATTCTTGATTTGACAGCAACAGCTCAGGGCTTGCTTCTCCCTCGATTAAATCCGGCAAGCATTGCCTCTCCACTCAATGGTTTGGTTGTGTTCAACAGCGGAACAAACCAATTTCAAGTGTACACCGGCGGATCATGGTTTAATATTACCACCAGTGCTACAGCGGGTGCACTGGTAGCGGGTGATGGCATTGATGTGGTGGGGAATAATATCGTACTTGGCGGACCCGGTGCACTTTCTTTCACAACGAATCGTACGGTCAACCAAAGTACTTTTAATCTAACCTTTGGCGGTACGGGTTTGACAGTGTTTAACACGGGACTTGCAGTAACCGGTGCAACCACTTTTGCCGGTGGTATCAATGGGGTAGGTGGTAATTTGAGTGCACTTGCAAATCTATACGTTACGAATAGCACCTTTTTGCTCGGTGGAGCACGTGTCAATAGCGGTGCAAATCAGTACACGCTCGTAGGAAATCGTGGTACAAATGGACAATTCCTTCAGACTAATGGAGCAGGTACAACGAGTTGGCA
>DHLT01000143.1:1195-22500 GCA_002405405.1 Ignavibacteria bacterium UBA4661
TCCGGCAAATCGTGGTACAAATGGTCAGTATCTTCAAACTGATGGAGCAGGAATAACAAGTTGGCAAAATATTTCTGCGTTAGGATTAGGGGCTGTGACACTAACAGCCAATGGCTCAATCAATAATGGCGTAGCATTGTTTAATGGTACAAATCCTTCGATTACATCAAGTGCATCATTGACATTTAGTAATAATGTTTTGACCGCTGGTGGTGTTACTGTTGCATCTATCAGTGTGAACAATAGCTTATATGTAACCAGTGGCAGTTTTGCACTTGGTGGTCTGCGTATCAATTCCGGGGCGAACGATTTTGGATTTCCGGCAAATCGTGGTACAAATGGACAATTCCTTCAGACTAATGGAGCAGGTACAACGAGTTGGCAGACACTTTCAGCAACGGGGTTAGGTGCGGTGATTGGTGGTGGTACTCCGTCTGCTGGAATAAAAAATATGGTATTTATCGAAGCAAATGCTCCAACGACAATTTCTTCTACTGCTGTTGTTACATTTAATACTGCGAATAATATTCTCACAACCGGTGGTGTAACTGCAGCATCCATCACGATGACTGGGGCAAGTACATTTACGTCCGGTACAGGTATTGGGCAGTTTTTAGGTGCTCTATACGTAACAAGTAATACGTTCGCTCTTGGTGGTTTGCGTGTCAATGCTATAGCGAATGATTTTGAATTCCCTGCAAATCGTGGTACAAATGGACAATTCCTTCAGACTAATGGAGCAGGTACAACGAGTTGGCAAGCAATAACACCGTCGAATATCGGAGCACTAACATATGGCGGTACAGCGACAACCAGCGATAAACTCGTCTATGAAACGGGAGCATCAACATTGTCGTCAAATGCGAATCTTACATGGAACAGTATCAATAATATCCTGTCGGCATCGAATGTGGTCGTATCCGGCAATATGTCGGCTACTAATGCAACATTAGGTCCGGTCGGTAATAGCTATATCATGCCGAATAGCAGGGGTGTTGCTGGACAGTTTTTACAAACGGATGGCACGGCGAATGCGAACTGGGTGTCATTATCACCCAGCTCTGTCAACTCTGCTTTTTTTACTACTGCCCCGACAGGAAGTCGTCAAATTGTGTTTGAGGCAGGTGGAGCGGGTACAGCTTCTTTGAGTTCGAGTGCAAGCTTGACATGGAATAATACCAATAATATCCTGACTACACCAAATGCAGTCATAACAGGTACATTGGCGGCAACGGCTGCGACAATTCCGGCATTGAATGATGGCGTAACCATTGCAAATGGTCTTACGGTAACAGCCGGTGGAGCGACTATCAATGGAAACTCCTTAGTGAATGGTACTCTTGGTGGTATCACGGGTCTGACGGTAAGTTCGGGTGGTGTTGCTGTCAATGCTGGTGGTTTAACTGTAAGTGCTGGCAGTACGAATATTAGTGGTGGATTAAATACAAATAATATTTCGGTTGGAACAGGTGGAGCAACAGTTGGAGGTATCTATCGTAACACGAACTTGGCATTTGCTTTTCCGGCGGACATATCAGGGTGGGCGCAAAGTTTGCAAACTGCTACATTAACAAATGCAGCGGTAGGAGGTACTGTATCGGTGTCTCCGGTTAATGCTCTGCCGGCTGGTATTGTTGTCTCCTTTGCACGTGTCTCCGCGGCAAATACTATTCAAATCGGACTGCAAAGTACAACAAGTGGTAGTGTTGCAGTCGGTACGATCAACTTTAGTGTTACCGTAATTCAATAACCACCCCCATTACCTTTCTTTACTAAGGAGGGGAAGCCCAGCAAAGCATGTCGGGGGATATCATCAACACAAGATTTTACACACAACATTTTTATCCTTTGAAAACACTGCGTTTATATTGCTTTTGTCTTTTGCTTGTGGTTATTGGAGCCATACCCCAATTTCTTCAAGCACAAACGAGTACGCTTACGATCAGCGGTAATGTTCCGATTTCAATTGGGACACAGGTTTTTGTTAATTCCGCTGATGGTAATGCCCTGAATGTGCTTGCAGGGGCAAGTATAAATATCAATAACTCGACCGCTGCACGGCTCACTATCAATGGTAGTGTTCAGTCAGCGGGAAATCTTACGATTGCTTCCGGTCTTACAGCAATGATTACTTCTGTTTCCACCACCCCTACGATACGGGGAACGGGGAGCTTAGCATTTGATAATCTTGTTTTTGTCGGTACTACCATGAATATCGATGCTTCATTTTCCACAAATGAATTTACCATCAGCACAGGTACTGTCAATTTTGCTGCATCAGCGGCGCGTACTGTAACGGTAAATGGTACCTTGAATGTTCTTACAGGTACGACTCTTGTTGCATCAAGTGGAACAAGTCTTTTACGCTTAGGTAATGACTTGCTTGCGACGGGAACGGCGAACCTTAATCTGCGTAATGGTGCTAATGTTGTCAATATCGAATTCATCAATAGCTTGACATCAAATTTGGTGTTGGCGGGTGGTGGTACTTTCACGCTGAATCTACTAACCATGAACAAAGGCAGTTCCGCGAGTTCTGCTTTTATATCCGGTGCAACTTCATCAACATTTCCTACAACGGGTTTCCTGACACTTCTAACCAATGGAGGTACATTCCGGCTTGCCTCATCAATCGGTACCAATCCTGTCTTTACAACATCAACGATATCCATACCGAGCGGTTCAGGATTTGCTTTATCTGCTTCCGGCACAACAGTAATTGGGCAAGATGGTAATCTTATTTTGGGCGGCTATCTTGGAATATTTCTTGGCTCGATGAATGTTGGAGTTAATTCGGCTGATAATAGCATCGTGTATTCGACAGGTTCCCGTTTTACAATTGGTGGTTTATCTACAGCCGCAACACTCACCGTATCGGGTGCATTTTGTCGTGATGCCAACAATTCATCTGCAATTGACTTCACAATCTCTTCTAATGCTTCCATTATCGTGGGGAATGGTACTGTCGTCCCGGCGAGTACAACGCGCGGTATCTTTGAGATAGGAACAGGTTCTTCGTTTGCAACCTCAACAGGTGCAACAGGTAATCCAACGATTACGATTCGCAAAGCCGCCAATAGTGGTTATGCAGGTAATGATGTGTGGATTGCACCAACCACGACCAGCAGCAATGGATTAGAGCCGAATATCGTCATTGATCCACGTTTGAATAGCCAAGATTTTCTCTACTCGATTTCGCCGTTTCTCAGCAGCTTTACTGTAAATACAACAACAAGTACGGTGCTTGGTACATTGGCAGATAGCACTACCTTGAGGATGCTGAATAATTTTACGTTGAATAATGGCAGTCAGTTTACATTAGGTGATAGTTCGACTTTGGCAATGTCGAGCGATTTAGTACTCAATGGTACAGCCACAATCAATGCATTGTCGGGAACAGTACAGTTTGGTTCATCAGTGCAATATATCGGTCGCCGTTCGCAAATTATTGCAAGCCAGCCACAAACATTCAATAATCTCTTGGTGTCATTACCTTTTGGCGATGGCTTACAAACGAGTGTACCACTGACAATCAACGGTGATTTGCGTTTGACCGGCGATACGAATCGCTTGTGGATGAATGCAAACAATCTTCGTTTAGGTCCGGGAGCGGGATTGTATTCATCGACCACAGGAACGGAGACAGTCTTTAACAATCTCGGTGTTGTACGGCGATATATCGTTGTGAATGGTTCTACTGCAACCATGACACGAGGACTTTTACCGGCGCAGAGCCAAACTCAGTTATTGGTACAATTTCCCGTTGGTACGAGTTCGTATTTCAATCGCTATCAGTTGTTTTTCCAAGATAATACAGTACCATATGGTGCGGCAACCTTTGCTTCGGGAGCAGAGATTAGCGTGCGTTTAATCAATACAGCGCATCCCCAACTCTTGTTTCCTAACCAATCTTATCTCAATGTCTATTGGCGTGTAACATCGGCTGGGGTAACCTTTGTTGCTCCGTTTGGTAATGCACAAGCGCAATATGATGCCGCACAGGTTACAAATCCTTCTCTAGAATCTTTAGTGCTTCCTGCACGGTGGGATATCACGCAGAATGCATGGGATCCACGTCCCGGCACACTGAGTAATCAGGTTTTTCTTGCTTCTCGTGAACTGAACATGAATGGCTTGGCATTCCTTGATGGCGAATATACTGCCGCTGATCCTTCTGCTGTTCAGCGGCGATACTTCAGTGTACCAAGTACAACAGGAAATTATTCGTCGGTAACGTCATGGCGTATGAATAGTTTTTCGGGTGCCCCTGCAACCACTGTGCCGGGTCAGCCCAGTGATCTCGTCGTTATCGGATCGAATGCAACTATTCTTGTGAATACGGCAACCGAAGCGCAAACATTTAGCACATTGGTTGTACAATCTACCGGGCGCATGATTATGTCATCATCGGCTATTGTTGGTAATAATAATGCTGATTCGGTGTATATCGATAATGGTGCTACGCTTAATATCCGCAGTCCGCAGGGCATTACAACTGCTAAGACTACCGGAAATATTCGTTCACAAAGGCTGACATTCGGTGCTACACCGATATTGGTCTATGATGGTACAACCAATCAATCGACAGGCGATGGTATTCCAAATCAAGTTGATGTTTTAACGATAAATAATACTGCAAATACTGTAACATTGGGCAGGTCTATTTTGATTAGCTCTGCACTGAATATTACTGCCGGGCGTTTTTCACAGGGGACGACAGGAACCGGTGGCTTTTTTACATGTAATGGTGCAACGGCAGGGCGAACAATTACCATTGGCAGTACAGGTGATTTTTATATTACTCAGCAGCGTTTTCCGTTTAACTTTACATCGCCAACATTCACAACGGGTACTGTAACGTATGGACCTTCTAATATCGGACGTTCGATCATTGCCGCGTCTGCCTCGACTCCGGCTGTCAATCAGTATTTCAACTTACGCTTCGATGGCAATCGAGCCATTGAGCCGATTATTTTCGAGCCGGCAGGAGAAATTCGTATTTCAAGTACACTCTCTATTTCAACAGCGACATTCAATAATGGTGTAAGCCCACTTATCCAGAGTATCCGTTTTCAAGCTGATGGATCGACCATTTCATTTAATGGAACAGGGAATCAAGATATCCCCAAATTTAGTGGTATGGGAGCCGGATCTTCAGCAAATTTCAAGATGCGCTTTGCTAATCTGAAAATTGCAGGAAGTGGAACAAAACGCTTGCTTGATGAAGATGTCTTAGTCGAAAATAATGTTATTCTCGAAAGTGGTACACTCGCTTTGAATGGCTTTGGTGCTCTTGTACAAGGGGGATGGACGCAAACAGGAGGGGTATTTGATTATGGTTCAACAGGTACTCGTACTGTTACCTTCAATCCGCAAGGTATCACGCCTTTCCCAATTACTCTTGCAAATCCTGCAAATAATCGTTTCTTCAATCTGGTTGCAGTGTCAGCAAATATTGCAGCAACAGTAACATATCAAACAGGTATTCAGATTGATGGCACTCTTACAATTTCCACGGCAACTGTTTTTGGTGATGCCGGCAGCAATACACTAACAGTAACGGGCGATTGGTATAACTATGGTACCTTTCAACGTGGCACGGGTACGGTAGTGTTTAGTTCTACTGCAACACAGACCATGTATAATGCTATGCCGAATGCAGCGCCATTGCTATCGGAATCCGCTAATTTTAACAATCTGACTGTCAATAAAGGGACGAGTGTTTTACAACTCACGGGTAATCAAGCAACGTGGAATAATATCGTTGTCAATGGTACGCTCAATCTTCAGAGCGGTATTCTTCGTGCAACTTCGGCAACAAATAGCCGATTTGCCTCCGCAGTCATCGTATCGCAAACGGGTAATCTTACACGAACAAGCGGTTTTGTTGATGGGTATTTAGCAAAGTGGGCAACCGTAGGTGCTACAACACTCACCTTTGAGATCGGTAGAGGAAATGACTATACTCCAACGCAGTTGCAATTTTCGGGAGTCGGTGGTACCGCTGGATATTTAGCGATGTTTTCGGGGTTAGACATCAACGAATCAGGGCAATCGATCAATATTAGCAATCGCACTGTTCTGCAAGGTGGTATAGTAAATTTAGATCCTGTCAATCATGTGTTTCGGCGGTGGGAATTACATGCAGCACTTGTTGCTAACAATAGTGACTTCACCTTTGATTTAGGAACACGCACATATAATGCAGTACTCAACTTTTTATCTACGGATATAGGGTATGTGCCGACGCAAAATGTAGTTCGTGTGAGAAGCGGTAACCTCAATCCAGATGATAATAGCTTAGCAAGAGGAGGAGGTACAACCGGATGGTATAATACTACTCCTGGTATTCGTACTACAACATCTATGCAGTTTGTAGGATTAAACTTCTTGCCGTCTGCTTCTACACCCTCATACCCAATACAATACTTTTGGATTGGCCAGCCTGCTGTACCCGTCTATTATTCGCGTCAGTCAGGAAATTGGAGTGATCCAAATACATGGTCGATTGTAGATTTTGGAGGTCCTGTTGGTCCTGGTGTACCCTTGGATAGTGCCGCAGTTCTGATTGGTGATGGTCACCGTGTTGCACTGACGGGTAACATCACGTCTCGGGAAGGTGTTATTCCAGGCGGAGGAATTGATGTTGCTACTGGTAGCACCGCTACTGCGGGTATTTTAGATGTAGGTAATTTCGTAGTTTCGGGGACAGGATATTTCAGAATGTACAGTGGCGGCACTATTGTCACTGCCAATGTCAATGGTTTAGCGGCAAGTGGAGCAAGTGGTAGTATTCAAACAACCAACAGAAGTTATAACTCAGGTGATAGAAATCCTGTTCGTGGTACAGTAGGTGGTTTGCCGAGCAATAATAATAACTTCATCTTCAACTTTGCTGGTGCACAAAATACCACGACAGGACTCCCTGCAAATTTTGGTACGCTTACTGTAACCAATGGTTCGATTCTTACTGTTGGTCAAGGTTTTACGGCGACAAATGTGGTGATTGATAATAGCAGTACATTTATCGGCGGTACATTCACATACACCATCGGCGGTTCATGGATCATGAACTCTACAGGGGTATTCACGTATAACACATCAACGATTGTGTTGAATGGCGGATCGAATATGATTCGTACCGGCGGCGGTAGTATTGGCGTGAATAACTTAACAATACAAGCTGGTGGTACGGCAACAATTAGTGCCAATACACAAGTTACGGCAAATGGTACTCTAGCGTTGAACTCAGGTATTTTGACGACCGCCCGCCCTGCAAGTGTTGGAGCGGCAAATAATACGTGGGTGCGCGTAACAGCAGCAAATATTACTCGCACGGGCGCAGGTGCGGCTAATGGTTTTGTGAATGGAGAACTTCGTCTGACGGTACCAAGCGGTACACAGACCTTGCAGTTTCATGTGGGAGCTTTACCGAATGTATCTTTGCCGTATAATGCCTACACCCCGGTAACACTCAATGCCGTGAATGTTACTGTTGGTGGCGATTTTCAAGCATGGGCAACATCGCCACGATCATTCCCCGGTGCGAATGTTGCTAATTCATTTATTGATTTAACACTGAATGTTAATCGTCTTTGGTATGTCAGTACTGTTGGCACTGCCGCGATCTCGGCGGGTAGCGGCAATGTCCAAATCGGATTCCGTAATGATATACCATTTACAGATCCGGAAGCATCATCAAACCCTGCAAATTATATTCTCTCGCTCTCCACTGATGCCATTACGTGGGCAACATCAGCAACCAATAATGCGGGCTTAGGTAATGTGGCTGTGCGTTCGATTACATTAACTTCAACGAGTGCAACCTTAGGCTATATTTTAACAGGTGCATTTCAGCCGATTACTCGTGTTTTTTACAGTCGTAACGGTGGTGCATGGAATAATCCTCTTACTTGGTCAACAAGTACAACACTGCAATATACAGGTACCAATCCGAGCAACTGGATCCCCGGCGGTGCTACGGATGCGGTGTATATCTCAAATAATTCTACTGTAACAATGCCTGCGGGTACAAACCCCACATTGGGTTATCTGCAGGTTGGCGATAATTCACTGACGGGAGGTGGTACGCAGTTTGGTACCCTACTTTTGGGTGATAACATTGTATCGGGGACTGAATTCCGTGTTGAGAGTGGTGGGGAAGTATCACTTTCCGGGCTGGGTGGTATCACACCTGCCGGAGATAACTCATCCAATATCCGTACCACAGTGCGAAATTATAATTGGGCGAACCATAATGTAGGGCGGTACATCTTTACAGGTGGAGCAGGGCAACAGACAGGCACGGGAATGCCGACGAATATTCAACGACTTACTATCGCTTCGACGGTAGCCAGTGCGAGTATTCGATTGTCACAGGCACTTACTATTTCAGAAGATCTACGTGTATCATCGGGTACATTTACGATGATGAATTTTAGTTCGAGTGTAGGTCAAGATGTCATTATTGCTAATGGAAGTACCTTGCGTGCTTCATCAGCAACCTTAAGTATTGCTCGCAATTGGACAAATAATGCAGGACCTGGTGGGTATGATCAATCGGGTGCTATCACTTTTACCGGTGGAGCAAGTACCCTGACCGGGGCTACGACCTTTGGTACGGTTACTGTGAATAAGTCCGCCGCCATGACGATGGCAAGTCCTGTTACAATTTCGACCTCGCTTACATTGACGGCAGGACAGTTGGCACTTGGTAGTAATGATTTGACTATTGCTCACTTTGCAACAATTGCAACAGTGGGGGAGAGTATTCTATCGAATGGGCTTACAACCGGTGGTCGTATCATTAAACTTGTTACTACCGGAACTATCACGAATGCTACCATTCCTGTATTCCTTGCTGCAGGCGATAGTCGTGTCTTTATTGATTTGTCGAGCAGTTCGACAATCGGTGTCAATGCGCAATTTTCTGTGCGACCAATTGCTGCACAACACCCCAACCGCCGAAGTAACAATATGCTCAATCGCTATTGGGAAATACGGACAACGGGTATTACGAATACAACGGCATCTGTTGCATTAACCTATGGTGGAGCCACGATTACCGGTACGCAGAGTCGCTATATGCCGGGGATATATCAAACCACAACGGCAAGTTGGGAAATCAATCTTGGTACACCCGTATCTGCGACTGCCTCGCCGATAACAGCAGGTAGTACAACGCGGAGTACATTGCTTAATGGTGATTGGACTGCCGGAGAGTTTAATTCGATGTTCTCATCGAGTGGTCGAGCGTATTATTCCATTCAAAACAACGGAGCATTTAATACAGCATTATCTTGGTCAACTGTTGGTTTTACAGGTTCTGCTGCTTCATATTTTCCCGGTCAATTAAATACGCTTGATCCTACGATTGTTGATTCTGCTGTGATTGGTGGTGGCAATACCATTGTTTATACTGCTCCGGCGGCTTTGAATCTTGGTTCTTTGCAAATTCCCAGTGGTACTTTGCAGTTCTCAGGACCTACAGGCAAAAGTGTTGTCTTAAATACGCCTACAACAGTAGGGGCGAGTGGTGCAATAACGCAGGACATTACGGGCGGTACGCGTAACGATACATTAAAAATACGTTCAGGTTTTACCAATGCGGGTAATGTTGATCTTTATGGTGATGCAACACACAACACACGCCTTATTTTTGATGGATCGACAAATTCCACAGTACTCACCGGTGGAGGTACATGGAGCGTTCGTAATATCGTGATGAGTCTCCCCGGTAATCAGAATTCACGACTTGATGTACGCACAGCACTCTTCCCGACATCAACATCCGCCGCCGCTATGCCACCCGGCTACCTTTTCAATATGCAATCGGGTGTCTTACGATATAATACCACCGCGACTGGATATTTGTCACAAAGCACTCAAATAAGCCAAAACAACGGAACGCCTACAGCATATATACTGACTCCATTTACTACAGGATTGGAAGTACTGAGTGGTACTTGTGCTACCGGTGATGGTCTGACGCTGGGTGCCAGTACCTTTGTAACTGTCAGTGGCGGTACATTGCAAGTCGGTGATTTCTTCACTCGCTCTTTTAATCTTCCACCGGCTGGCTGGGTGAGTTTCTGTACGGATAATCTTGGCGCACCATTAGGAGGTCAAGACGAAAGTCTGTATTACAGCGATGGTACGAGTTTTACGATCAATACCGGTGGAACAGTGCGTGTATCGGGAGCATTTGCGAGGATCATCAGTACCGCTCGTATGACCTACAATCAATCGGGTGGTGCGATGATTGTGTTGGATCATGGTACACAAACATCAGGACTGTATGGTTTTGATGTTGCCAATCCCGGCTCATCATTTACATGGTCGAATGGTATTATTAATATTCGCAGACCGGGTTGTATACTTGGAACGACAGATTATTTTGTTCGCGCTTCAACATTCCTTGTTACCGGTGGGAATCTCATCTTTGGTCCTAATCAAGCCTTTGGTCGTACGGGGACGACAGCCGATCTTGTTTCTTTTGGGACAGCTTCCGACGAAAACTATTTCAGTGTTGATGCTACAGTTCCGGTGTGGAATGTTACTATCGATGAAACGCGCGGTTATACAACACTGCCTGCTAATGATCCAGCCCAGGTCCATCGAGAAGTAGGATTATTGACGAATCTAACCGTTCTCAATGACTTTCAAATCAGTACGAATGGCACATTCGATATGTCGGGCCAGAATCTGACGATCGGTGGTGATTGGCTCAATTTCGGACGTTACCTCCCTGATGGTCCGGAACCCGGACTGCCTTCGGGTGGCATTGGTAGTGTCATTTTCAATGGTTCTACCACGCAAGATTATTACAATGCTAATCCTATTAGTATGACACGTACGGCAAGTTCGTATGGCACAGATTATAATTTTAATGAGCCATTTACCCGTGTTATTATTAATCAAGGAACGAATGGGCGCGTTGCATTAGGTAATCCGCTGTATGGCAGTGTAGCAAATTCTGCATTCAAAGTACGCAATACCCTTACATTTGACTCACCGACACCGACACCGATTGGCACCATCACATATACTACCAATGCTAATGTCTATGTCTATATGAAGCCGATTGTCGCTGGTGACTTAGCACAAATCAATGGTGTTGGTACAAATGGATGGATCAATGGAGCTTTACAGTATGATTTCCCGACAGGAGCGCAGTCCAAACTTTTTGAGATTGGCAGCCCTACGAGTTACTTACCAACTACCTTTGCTACAGTAGGTACGGGTGGAACGCAAGATTCTTTGCGTATAGGGGTCTATAATGGTTTTCCCGTAGCAACAAACGCAGCTGTAACAACATTTGGAACAAACCTTATCGGGAAGATATTGCAACGATGGTGGTCGGTAACAAGTGGCACAGCACCACTCACATTTTTAGGACCGAATCGTCAATTCACTCTTTCAACTGCTGTTCTACCAACAGACTTTACCAGTCAAATGACACCGTCGCGTCATACGCATTATATGTATAATGGCACAACGTGGTCGCAAGCAGCACCTCGCGTTCGAAATAACCAATTGACAGAATCAACCGGTAATCTTACGGACAAATTTGGCATTGTCATGAATGCCGATCAAACGGGTCGCGCATTTTATTCGTTTGCCAATAATGGTAATTTTAATGCGGCAACATCATGGTTAGTCAGTCCGGTTAATCAGCCCTATAACCCTGCATTTTATACCCTTGGAGGTGGTCCGGGTGGTGGTAGTCAACTTGCTTCGGTGGCAATTGGTCGTGCACCAAGTTTCGCTGATACTGTGTATATCGGTAATGGTGTTCAAATCAATCTCAATGCAAATTTACAGGTGGGTCTTACAACGGTAGAGGTTGCAGGAGCAGGACCGGGAACATTGCAAACTCGTCAGCTTTTCCGTCTGCAAGGCGATCAATTTATCCTTCGTGATAATGCAATCTTTGCAACAGAGCATACCGACGGCTTACGTGCAAACGGTGATAATAACGGACCTATACAAACCTTGATACGGCAGTATGGTGTATCGAATTATATTTTCAATAGTTCGCAATTGTCACAATTCTCCGGTTCGGGAATGCCGGGTACCATTGCATCGCTCACAGTGAACAATACATCGGCAGGTGGAGCTTTGCAGTTGGATCGCAATACCTTGGTGAATTTTACAACAGCGGTCTTGGCGGGTGCATTAACACCGGGTAGTTTGACATTGCAATTGCGCGGTGATTTAATTATTGGTACAACAGCTTCTTTTGCCTCTTTTGCCCAAGCAACATCAACGGTTGAATTTGTTAATACAACAGCAAGCCAGACAATCTTTTTGAACCGTCTTGCCGTTACGCAACCAACATTTTACAACTTGATTCTTAATAATGCTCAAGCACAGCGAATTGTTTTAGGCGGTATTCAAACAGGACAAAACAGTAACATCTTTATTCAAAATCAACTGCAATTTGCATCGGCAAACACTGCAAACTTTGACACTCGCACCAATAATCGTTCGCTCGTTGTTACCTCAACAGCAACCGTAAGTCGTCTTTCCAATACTTATGTCAATGGTGCTATGTCGCGGTGGATACCCGCCGGAGCCACCGGAGCTGTTCAGTTTGATATAGGTACGACATCGGCGTATGCTCCGGCTGTCATAACGCTGACCGGTGGTGGCGGAACGGCTGGTTATTTGGATATTAGTAACAATACTCCACTACCGAATACTACGACGAATAATGCTCTGACAGGGCATCGTATTGACCCTTTGCTTGGGATTCAACGGTATTGGACTGTAACAACATCAGCGAATTTGACAGCTTCGCCATCTGTATTGGGTGGACGGTTTCTTACCACACAATTTGGTGTGCCGCAAGCAGAAATGCCGAGTGGTTTGTTGCTTAATTACTCGATGATGCGCCAGTTTGATTCTGTTGGGACTCTGTATAATACACGATTGAATCCCGGATCTCAAACACAAGTAACATGGCTTACTAACCAATTGGTTAATGGTGTAAGCATGGCTTATGTTACGAATGCACTTGCACCATGGTCTGCAATGTATGGTGATTATTACATCGGTATGCCGGGGCGGCGTATTTTCTATAGTCGTCAAAATGGTAATTGGAATGATAACAATACATGGTCTTTAGCCAGTCATACAGGTACTGCCGTGCCTGTGGGAGTATATCCGAATGCCGATTTGACTCTTGATATCTCTGATTCGGTTTATGTTGGCAATGGTAATAATGTTACGGTCAATGCCGGTACGCCGGGAGTAGCACAACTTATTGTGGCTTCAACAGGAACAGCATCGCTTATCATTGCTCCGGGGCAATTCGTTGCACGTAATGGTACGAATGCTAACACGGCTATTTTCCATTTACAAAACAATGGCATACTCAATTTGCAGAATGTGGATGGTATTCAACCCCTTGCAAATAATGCAGGAGCAATTCGCTTTAATGATGGACAGCGTATCTATGCGACATCAGCAAACTATGTGTTCAATAATGCTACCGGATCAGTCCAAATCTTTGGTAGTGCATTCCCGATAACCAGTGCGTCGATTACTGTCAGTCGTATCAGTCCAACTGATGTTATAAATATTGATGCAAATGCAATTCGCACACAAGTGCTGAATGTTACACAGGGAACGCTCCAATATGATAATACCACAACGCGCTCAGTAACCGTCGGAGCACTGATCGTTGCAACGGGGCAAACCTTTACGGTTGCAAATACCGGTGGTGCAGTGACACATACACTTGGGATTACAGGTGATGTAACCAATAATGGTACAATCAATTTCCGAGATTGTAGTAATCGTTTTGTAGCAACAAGTTTTATTACTTCGGCAACTCAAACAGTAAGCGGATCAGGCATTAATACTTTCTATACCATTACACTTGATAAAGGCGCGACAACCAATGTGGTGAATGCAACGATGCCTGTCAGTGTTACGGCACTTGGCAACAATGCACTCCTTTTTGCTAATGGTGGCGGACGGTGGAATCAGTCAGCGGGATACTTGACCTTTGATACAGCACCGTGCGCTACACAATCGTACAATCAAACAATTCCATCGAATGGTGCATTGTATATCTCGGGTACAGGACAGTTATTCGCAGGTACGACAGGATCAGTAGCATCAAGTTTGATTATCAATGGTGGAGAATTAAATATTAATTCTACGCTGAACTCATCAATTGGGACGACAGCAGTTCGTGGCGATTTGGTATATGGTTCGAATATGGGTAGTCGCTTGCAACTATCCGGCACAGGTGCGTTGAATATCAGCGGTCGTCTTGGTCCGCAGGATGCTGCGGCAAATACATCCGGTCAGTTTATTGTCAACCTAAGTGGACCCGGGATTTTGACACTCAATACGCTTTCAACACCATTGACCGATCCAAATTTTGGAGTCTTTCACATTGGTGGTCCCGGATTATTTACCATGACGGGTGGTGGTGTAGTTCTGCAAAGTGCAAATCAACAAGCATGCCCATCTGCTCCGGCTGATTTTACCATGTTGGCAGGAACATCGAGCATCTCAAACAGTTACATTCAGTTTGGCAATAGTTTGTCTGCTGGCGGTAGTCGTCTGTTTGGATATGATGTTAATCCTTCGGCACTCTTTAGCACGATCATTGTTTCAGGTGCAAATGTTACACTGCGTCCATTCAGTATTGACGAAGTTCTTCGTCTGCAAAATAATCTGCGATCTAATGCCACAACATCACTTTTTGATGCTTGGATAACGAAGTGTGGTACACTAACAAATTCGAGTGAAGCAGTCGTATTTAACGGTGCGAATACTGTCCTTCAACGTGTGAATTTCTTTGGTGTGGATGCAGGTCAAGTGCAATTCAATAATCTTCGCATGAATCGTCAAGGTGCAGGTTCACAGAATTTGCTGATAAATCGTTCTGTTACGACTACAACACTCAATTTGGCGGAGAACAATCTCACGCCCGTGCCGCAAATTATCCAAATGGTGAATGGTGCGTCGCTGTCAATTACATCGGCAACACCGACACTCGGAGTGCAAAACGCAGTCTTCTTGAGTCCGTCATATCCGGCAAATCGTTATGTCGCTCTGACTTCGGCAACAAGCTATGTATCGCGTCAAATCAGTAATTCCTTGACAGGAAACTATCTTTTCCCGATTGCAACATCGAGCACATTATCATCCTATACTCCGGCACAATATACGGTTTCATCGGCAAGTGGTACTCAAGGTGCATTGCTTGTTGGGGTGAGTCGCGGTACGGGTACGAGTAGCAGACACTTACGATTACAAACACCATTAACCCTGCAAACGCCAACAGATTTTACAACAGTGTATTTTCCGGTTACAACGTCTTCAATGACAGTACCCGGTACTTTAACATTCAATTATGCGACAACAGCAAATTTGAATGTGGTAGGTAATAGCATCAATTTCGGTGGAAGCTATCGCTATCGTCCGTCAGGAGCTTACATACCGGAGGGACCTAATGGAGGATGGACACTCTATAATGGTACTATCGATAATGTTAATCGAATATTCTCAACCAGTATAGCTGTGGATCCGACAAATCTTTGGGGCGATTGGACTCTTTCTGCTAATGGTTTGGTACGTCGTATCTTCTTCAGTTTTGTCAATAATGCTTCATGGTCTAGTGCAACATCGTGGACATTCAATTCAACGCATACGGGTTCGCAGGCAGATGACTACCCACGATTAGGAACAGATAGCGTTGTGATAGGTTTGAATCATACTATCAACCTTACGGCAACATCAAGTGCAGGTTCCATTCAACTCGGGAATCTCGGCACCGGTACGCTTAATGCAAGTAGCCAAACCCTATCGCTGGAGCGGTGGTTGAATATCCGCAATACAGGAACATTTATATCGGGAACAAGTACGGTACAGTTTACAGGTATAACGCCAGCAACCATTGCCAGTGTTACTGCGACAAGTATTAGCCCATTGTCATTCTACAATGTTACCAATCAAAAGCTCAATGGACAGCCGATAGTTTCGAATACCTTCATTAATGTCAATAATCTTTTTACCTCGCAAGGTGGTGCTATTGGTAATAATGGTGTTTCAACCTATTTCCGCACACAGGGCAGTGTCAATGCCTTAGACTTTGTTGGTACTGTGCCGTATGCTTCTGCCAATCGTGTTACGATTCCTCATAGCGCATCGATGCCTACCAACGCATTTACGGCTGAAGCATGGATTCGCATGAAAGTGGGAACTTCAACAAAGAATGCCGGTAACCCCAATACACAATACATCATCTATAAGAGCAATGGCGTAAGTTCGTGCTTTGAGGGGATTAGTCTGGGCTATGATGAGTCTCTTACGCAATTTATAGCGACCATGGCACGACCGGATAATTGTGCTACTGCACAAGTGTCAGCTTCTTCTGCACCCATTAGTCCGTCTATACAGCCCAATGTATGGTATCATGTTGCCGTTACCGCCGATGCTAACTTCTTGCGGCTCTACCTGAATGGTGCATTGGCGCAGGAAGTTGTTTCAGGATTTGCTCCTACGGTGGCTGCGACACCGCTTTATCTCGGTTCGACACAAAATGGCTATGACGGTCTTTTTAATGGTACTCTTGACGAGGTACGGATATGGAATCGTGTACGTACCGCCGATGAGATTCGTGAGAGTATGAATCGCACATTAGCAGGGAATGAAGCCAATCTCTCAGCATACTATCGTATGGATCAAGGTATTCCTAGTGGTAACAATGCAGGTGTTACGACTTTATATGATATGTCGCCTAATGCCAATAATGGTACACTCTCCAACTTTACTTTGAATGGTGGTACATCCAACTGGGTTGTAGGCGATGGATTTAATACATGGTTGGGTAATTTGAACAACAATTTTACAAATGCAGGTAACTGGACAAGTGGTGCACCAACAAATACATCGAATGTTGGTTTTAAAACAGATGCTGCTAATCAACCATTGATTTCTTCGACTGCACAAGTCAATACGATGTCGTATAGTGCAACGACACAATTGAGTAATGCTTCATCGCAGGTACAAGTTTTTGGTAATCTGTTTACACAAGGCGGATCAACATTTGTCGGTCAAACAGCAGCAGCGAATGTACAATTTGCCGGAGCGCAAAATCAGGATCAATTTGTAGGTGCACCAACACCGATTATTTTCCCTTCGCTTGGTATGGCACGTACCAGTGCAGGGGCAAATAATCGTTTTGTCATTTTGACAACCTCATCAAGCACGGGTACACTTGATTTCGGGTCGTCGGGCAATCAACTTATTCGTCTTGTTCGTCAAGGAGTAACACCGGTAGGAACGGAATTACGTATCACATCGAATACGGTTGGGGCAATTACCAATGCAAGTAATACACGATATATTTTGACTGATATTACCAATGCGACAGTCCTTCGTCAAATTGATGGTACCGTAGCCGGTAATGTATACCTCTATCCGATTGGTACGAATGGAACAATCGGTGCGGGATCATACTCTCCGGGTAACTATACCGTTGTCGGTACGGGTACGAGTGATGTCTTAGGATTACGTGTTCAGCAAGGTTCGGGTAGTTCGGCAAATCATGCTCAACTTGGTTTTTGGGGAAACTCGATGACGGATTATGTGAATCGCTACTGGAGTGTTACAACCGGTTCGGCTCTGACAACTCCCGGCAGTTTAGAATTCACCTATCCGAATTCGGTTGGAAATATTGTTGGTAATGTGAGTAACATCACGGCTGTGGGTAAATGGAATCCTGCAAATGAGTCAAACAGTGGTTCATGGCAGGTAATGAATATCTCTTCTGCGACTATTACCGGCTCCGGTGGATTTATCAATACTACAGCGAGTACCTTTATCGTTACGTCATCATCAGTTACACCGAGTCAAATTGTTGGTGATTATACCATTGCAAATCTTCCGGCATTTCTGCGAGCATTTTACAGTATTGGTTCAACAAATTGGGGACTCAACAGCACATGGTCATTTGTCGGTCATAATGGTCCGACGGCGACAGATGTTCCGAGCAATATTCTTGATCGTGTGTTTATTTCAGATGGTGATAATGTTACACTGAATATTCCTGCTACAGTGTACTCAGTACAAGTAGGGAATGCAGGTAACGGAGCAACGGTACCAACCGGAATACTGTCAGTTACTTCGGGAACATTCATAAGCGGTGGTTTTGGCAGTACCTTTACTCTCGGCGTGGGGAGTACCCTGAATATCGGTGATAACAGTGGCATTCAGGCATTCGCAACGGGTACGGGTGTACTGCGTTTCCCTGATGCAAATCGCACTTTTTCGACAGGTGCAAACTATGTGTTCAGTGGAGCAGGTACAGGCGGTACACCGCAGGTGTTTGGTACAAGTTTCCCACAAGTAACGGCGGCGAGCATCGTGGTGAATAATGGTACAGTAGTCGATGCCGATCAAGGAGTTTCTACAGGCACTCTCACAATTAATGGTACACTACGGTATGATCAGACTTTGGGTTCATCCCGTACCATCAATGTTACAAGTAATATTGTGGTGGGTAGTACAGGGCAATTTATCGTTGAGAATTCGAGCAGTCCGAATACCTTGATTCAGCATTTTTTGAATGTTGGTGGGAATGTGCAGAATGATGGTTTGGTGAATTTATATCCAACAGCATTAACAGGATCGTATGTAACCATGCGGATGGTAACGACCGGTACGCAGACGATCAGCGGTACAGGTACAATGCAATTGACACAGATAGATTTGCAGAAAGGCAGTAGCACCAATGTGGTAAATGCGACACAAAGCGTGAGTATCTCAAATAATGGTGGGAATGGATTGACTTTTAGCGGAGGCGGCGGTTGGTTGCAGAGTGTTGGTACACTAACTATGACGAGTGGTACGGGTAGTTATTTACAAACGATACCGAATAATGGTGCAATAACACTGTCGGGTACAAGTGGATTAAATCTTGGCACCAATTCGCAGGGTGGTTCTGCTGTCGTGAATGGTGGTACACTGACCTTTGGTTCAACTGGTGGTAGTACGATCGGCAATAACTCGGGCGACGGCTTACGTTACGCTAATGGAGGAAATATTGTTGTCAACAATGGTACAATTACTGTTCCCGGCGGTGGAATTGTTCCGGCAAACAGTAGTAGTGATAATGGAGCCATTACGATTGCAGGTGGTACGCTTCGTGTGAATACCAACACTGGCGGCGGACGATATGCAAGTACAACATTAGCAACAGTTGATATTACACCGACAACAGTTTTCACTATGTCCGGTGGTACACTTGAATTACAAAACCAAAATAATGGCGCATGTCCTCGTGCAGCAGATATTTCCATGCTGGCAAACACATCGAGCATCAGTACGAGTGCTGTTATGCAATTTGGTAATGGCTCAACCACAGCAGGTAGTATTTTCGGATATCAAGTAACGCCAAGCGCGACATTCGGAACAATGATGGTTTCGGGGGCAAGTGTAAGTTTGCGTCCGCATCGTCAGAACGAACAAATTTACATTGCAGGTAATATTCGTTCGGGTAGTGCAACATCACTCTTTGATGCATGGCTGACAACGTGCGGACTTAATACAGTGACGGGGGAAAAGGTTGTTGTTCGTGGTAACAATAGCAGTAGTCAAGTGATTAATGTTGCCGGTACCGATGCAGGTAATCTACGTTTCAACAATTTAGTGATGGGTCGTCTCGGCACAACAACTAATGTGGGGAATTCTTTGCTTGTTAATCAGGCAATTCAAACAACACAACTCAATTTTGCTGATGTAACCACAGGTGTAACGATTGTGAATGAACCACAGTTGATCGTTTTGAACCAGAGTGGTGTAACGCTGACGGTAACGACAGCAAGTCCGACAGCGATGACAAATTATACGTTTGGCACAACGGGTACACTGAGTCGGTATGTGGTGATGAATCAAGGTGCGACACCGGGCGCGACCTTGCAACGTGCTATCGGCTTGACAGCAGGGAACTATGATTATCCTCTTGGTACCAATGGTACGATTGGTCTTGCATCATATTCGCCTATGCGATTTAATGTGCCTGCAAGTGCAAGTGGAAATCCAGGCACTGTTGGTGTTTATGTTTTCCGCGGTAGTGGTGCGGGTAGCCGCCATGCTGGGTTAAATGCGACTAATTTGAGTTCCTTCGCACAATTGAGCGATTGGAGCAATCGCTATTGGAATGTCAGTACCAATACACTGACAATTGCAGGAACTTTGTCTTTCCAATACCCCGATGGGACTAATATTGCCGGTCAGGAATCGCGTTTGACAGGAGTGGTACGATATAATCCGGCAGGAGCGACATCGGGTACCGTACGAGAAGTAACAAGTGGTGTGTGGACATTGATGAATGCGACGACCGGTAGTGCCGGCAGTTCGGGTGGTTTGGTGGATATTGCATTGAATACCTTCTCGTCATCGATTGGAACAATTCCTGCTACGCAAATGAGCGGTGATTGGACGATTGTGAACTTTGATGCATTCTTGCGAATATTTTACAGTCTGACTTCAGGTAATTGGAATAGTGCAAGTAGTTGGACATTCAGTGCTGATCATACAACAGTAAATAATCCTAGTAATGCAATACCGAGCTTGCAACGGGATCGTGTTATTATTGCAAATAATAATACGATTACCCTGAATGTGAATGCAACGAATCTCAATAGTGTACAAATTGGAAATCCTTCAATTGCTGTTACCACCGGTACACTTCTCGTGCAAGATGGTTTTAGTATCGGTGGACCATTAGGTAGCACGTTCTCGATTCGTGGTGGCTCGACACTAGAACTGCAGAATCAGCAGGGTATTCAAACCGGTGCTTCCAATACAGGTGCATTACAGTTTACTGATGCAAACAGAACATTTGATAATGGAGCTAATTATGTCTTCAGTGGTAATCAAGTGCAAGTAATGGGAGCAGGATTCCCGGTCACGAGTGCGACAATTACCATAAATAAAGATATCAACACACGGTTGGTAACATTGGATCGCTCATTCACGACCGGAACACTGACTATCAATACAGGCAATTACCAATATGCCGGTATTGCAAACCTTTCGGCATCCGTTGCCACGATGACGATTCAAAATCAAGGATCGCTTTCTGTAACGGGTAATGTTAGTGGACGTCAGTTCGGAATTACGGGTGATATCATTAATAATGGTGGGTTGAATCTCTCGCCATCGGGCAGTATTCAAGTCCAGACAAATTTTCTTGGTACAACTAATCAAACTATCAGTGGAACATCATTCGCACAATTTGATCGCGTGTTTATTTATCGTCCTACTTGTGCAGGAAA